>DONB01000273.1 GCA_003510325.1 Thiobacillus sp.
AGTCGTGAATGATCAGCAGCGATCGTAGAGCAGGTCCCAGACGCCATGGCCAAGCTTCTGGCCGCGGGTCTCGAAGTGCGTCTGCGGGCGCCAGTCCGGTCGCGGCACCGCGCCGCGCAGGCCTGCGCGATTGGCGATGCCGGCCGTCGCATCCAGCACGTCCCACATCTGCTCGGCATAGTCCTGCCAGTCGGTGGCGAGGTGGACATATCCGCCGGCTTGCAGGCGGCTCGCCAGCAGGCCCACCAACGGTGGCTGGATCAGCCGGCGCTTGTGGTGACGCTTCTTATGCCAAGGGTCGGGAAAGAAGATGTGGATGCCGGCGAGGCTGGCCGGCGCCAGCATGCGGGTCAGCACCTCGACCGCGTCGTGCTGGATGACGCGCACATTGGTGAGCCCGCGCTCGCCGACCTGCTTCAGCAGCGCCCCGACGCCCGGTGTATGCACTTCGACGCCGAGGTAATCGTTTTCCGGATGGGCGGCGGCAATCTCAGCCAAGCCTTCGCCCATGCCGAAGCCGATTTCCAGGATGCGCGGAGCCGTGCGGCCGAACACTGCATCGAGATCGAGCTCCGCCGGCTGGTAGGGCAGCATGAACTGCGGCCCGATTTCAGCCAGCGCGCGCGCCTGGCCGGAGCCGACGCGGCCGGCGCGCAGCACATAGGAACGGATGCGCGGATGCGCGCCGGTGTCGTTCGTCATGCTGTTATTTGCTGCCGGTAATCAGGCCGCTGGTGGGCGAACTGGGGCTGGCCTGGTAGATCTTCTTCGGCATGCGGCCTGCCAGAAACGCCTCGCGCCCGGCCTCCACCGCCTTCCTCATCGCCGAGGCCATCAACACCGGATTGCCGGCGCCGGCGATCGCGGTATTCATCAGCACCGCGTCGCAGCCGAGCTCCATCGCGATGGTGGCGTCGCTCGCTGTGCCGACGCCGGCGTCGACGATCACCGGCACCGAGAGGCGATCGATGATGATCTGCAGGTTCCACGGGTTGAGGATGCCCATGCCGGAGCCGATCAGGCTCGCCAGTGGCATCACCGCAACGCAGCCGATGTCCTCCAGCTGCTTGGCGACGATCGGGTCGTCCGAGGTGTAGACCATCACCTGGAAACCGTCCTTCACCAGCACCTCGGCAGCCTTGATCGTTTCGGCCACGTTGGGATACAGCGACTCGGCGTCGCCCAGCACCTCCAGCTTGACCAGGGAATGGCCGTCGAGCAGCTCGCGCGCCAGGCGCAGCGTACGGATCGCGTCGTCGGCCGTATAGCAGCCGGCCGTGTTGGGCAGGTAGGTGTATTTCGACGGCGGCAGCGCGTCGAGCAGGCTGGGCTGGCCGGCGTCCTGGCCGATGTTGGTGCGGCGGATGGCGACGGTGACGATTTCCGCACCCGAGGCTTCGACCGCGAGGCGGGTCTGCTCAAAATCCTTGTACTTGCCGGTGCCTACCAGAAGTCTGGAGGCATAGGATTGTCCGGCGATGACGAGTGGTTCCATAATTTCAGGTAAGGCGTAATGAATAAAGGGTAAGGCACGAGGAAGCAGGCCGAAGGGTTAGGCAGGAGCTCCGCACTTCACCCCTGACGCCTCACCACTCTCCCATCTCAGCCGCCGCCGACCGCGACGACGATTTCCAGGCGGTCGCCGCTGGCTAGCAGCGTGTCGGCATGCAGGCTGCGCGGAACGATTTCGCCATTTTTCTCGATGGCGATGCGTTTTCCCGTCAGATCGAGCGACTCGATCAGACGGGCCAGGGTGAGCGGTGCGGGGAAGGTGCGGGGCTCGCCGTTGATGACCAGTTCAATCACAACTTCTATCCGAACATGAGTTTCAGTATGATGCCGAATTCTACCCTGAAGGGCGGAAATACCGTGCGGGCGTCGTATAGTGGCATTACCTGAGCTTCCCAAGCTCATGANNGAGGGTTCGATTCCCTTCGCCCGCTCCAGTTACTGCATACGGACTGATATGGGATTAGCCGTTCAATACCGGCTTCTTGTGACCATGAACGTCGCCAGATCATGAATACCCAGTCTGAGCGCCTTTCCGCTGCCGAGCTGCTGCACGAAACCGATGCACGCATCACGCAGGCGCTGGAAAACTTCTTTCAGCGCCGCCACGCCCCGATTCAGGACGCCATACTGCGCACCCTCTCGGCGCAAATCACGCCGTCTGCCATCGCCACCGGACAGGCCTGTCTGGACTGGCTCAACGCCTATCCGGAAACTTTGTCAGCAGCCTTCGCCGATCAGTTTCGGCACCACCTGGCCCAGCCTGAAACTTTCGCGCCAGGGCAGGACGAACATCCAACCGAACTGCAGCTGGTCGACGACGACACCTTCAGGCGCCAACTGGAGGAAGAAAAGGCAGTCGCCCATCTGACCGAAACCCTGCGTGCCGACATGCTGCTGCTGTTCGGCCGCATGCAGGCGCTGCGGCGGGCTGCGCTGGAAGACGAAGCCCACGCCAGCGCCTATGGGCCGCAGCCGGTCATACGTGCCCTTTCCCGCGCGCTCGATGCACTCGACATCAATTCGGCGTCCGGCACCCTGATGCTGCAGTGCGCGGTCGCCCCCCTGCTCGACACCCTGAAGCACACCTATGCGGCGCTCAACCAGTTTCTGGGCGCACAGGACATCCCTGCGCTGCCCCAGCCTCACGCAGCCCGAGCCCCACAGAGAAGGGAGACCGGCGCAGGCCAGGACATCCTGGCGCACATCCGGTCGGTCGCCGCCCACGCTGCAGAGGCCGACCCGGCCGGATTGCCTTCAGCCTTGCCGCCCGAGCTGATCGACACGCTGAAGGCCTGGCAAGCCCGCCTGCCGAGCGTAGCGGAAGCCCTGCCCATCGCTTCCGCTCAGCTCCTGCGACANNGTGTTCGATTTCATCCTCGACGACCCGGGCGTATCGCTGCGTTACAAAGCGGTCATCGCCCACCTGCAGATTCCGGTCCTTCGGGTCGCGCTCCTTGCCCCCGATTTTTTCAGCGACGACCAGCATCCGGCCCGGCAGGTGATCGATCTGCTCGGTCTGTTTTCGCGCCGCTTTCCCGAGCATGCTCCCGCGCACGGTGCCGCACTCGAGCAAGTCGAATCCACCTGCGCCACCATCCTGCACGACCCCGGCCACCTTGCCGAGGCATTTGCCCAAGCCCAGCGCACGCTGGCGAACTGGCTGGCCCGCGAGGATGCTCGCACGGNNGGGAGGTGGCGCAACTGGAACGCATCGAGCAGCAGGAACTGGGGACCCTGCTGGCGCTGGACAACCTGCGGGACCTGGCCGAACGCTACCCCGCTCCGGAATCGGTCCTGCGGCGACTGGAGGCCGCCTGGGTGCCCTACATGGCTTCGCTGTATGTCGCTGAATCGGGCGAAGGGCCCGACTGGCGCGCGGCCTGCCTGACCCTGTTGCAGCTTTTTCTCAGCCTGCAGGCTCCCGACAGCGACGCCGCGCGCGAGGCCCGTCTGCAAACCATTCCCCGCATCAACGCCGCCCTGCGCAGCGGACTGCTGGCGCAGGGTGCCGCGCCTGCACAGCTGAAAGATTTTTTCGGCGCCATCACCGTTACCCAGGAAAGCTGGAGATGGCCCGCTGCCACAGGCCAGCGCGAAGCCGCGGTCAGCACGTTTACACCACGGCATATCTCACGTGAGCAGATCGAATCGCTTGCGCGCCAGATGCAGGACGCGCCGGCCCATGACCCTGCCCTGCAACAGGCACAGCAGCTGCTGGAAGGCGACTGGGTGGATTTCCACCCGCCCTACGAGGGCTTGACGACCGCACGCGTGGCCTGGGTTGGCACCCAAGGCTATCTGTTATTCTGCGACAGCGAGGGAGAACAGCGGTTTTCGCTCGATTGCGCCCGGCTCGCCCTCGAAATTCGTGCCGGCCGGGCACAGATACCGGAGCACTCACTCACCCGAAAAGCCATGCTGAGACTCAAATCAAAGCTGGAAAACGTCCCCGCCTGAAATTTCCGAGCCGAGCGCTCAAGTTTTTTTCAGCCAGACCGTTAGATCAGTTGTGCGGCTGTGTGTCGGTTTTCCGACGCGGTCGCCGATTACCGAACAGGGCAAACCCGNNCCGCCGCGAGGCGGGGACGCAAAGTTACCGGTCTCAGCCACGCGTCACGAATGGCCGAGACAGCGGGACCGCCGGCAGTACTCCTGTCACGCGCGCGTCACCCCATTCCCAAATCGGCCAGCCACCGATACCGCGAGGTGATCCCATGGAGCGCGAGATGCCAGAAAATTCAGTCGTAGTTAACCTCAACCAGTTCGAGCGTTCGCGCCGTGCCCAGGTTTCCGCAGAAACCCTGACGATCCTGCACGGTTGCCGCGACCTGCTGATCGAGGGCGCGACGCGTGTGCTGACCCGGCAAACCGAGGCCATGGAGAATGCGCTGCTGGCAATGGCCGATCGCTCGCCGCTGCTGGATACGCGCAACAGCTATTACGACGCCCAGCGCATCCTCAACCGACAGGCCAACGAATTGCTGAGCGCCTGCAAGGATTCGTACTGCAAGNNCCACCCTGGCGGTCGACAAGGCCACCTCGCGGCTGCGCTACAACTGCGCCGAAGAACTGGTCGCGCTGGACGCCCGTCTTGCCCATTTGCTGGGCCGCTCCGACCTGGCGGAAAACGACAGCCCGCTCGGCCCGCGCGCATTGTGCGAGGCGCTGCTGGACGGCATTTCCAGCATGCAGTTGGAGCAGGATGTCCGCATCGTGTTGTTGAACCAGTTCGATCTGGTCCTGACCACCGAGCTTGCGAATATCTATCAATCCATCAACCGCCATCTGATCGACCGCGGCATCCTACCCGACCTCAAGGTCGGTGCGAAAAGCCGCGCCCAGAGCACCTCCGCTGCCCAGCAAGGCGCAGCGGCAGCCGCCNNCGGCAACGACATGTTCAATCTGTTCGAGCAGATGGCGCACGGTGGCGGCTCACCCGGGGGCGCAGGCGGACATGCGGGCGGGGCGCCTGCGGGCCTCGCCGGATTCAGCCTGCTCGACTCGCTCGGCCAGTTGCAGTCCGGCGCCATGATGCTGCCGGGCGGCGCGCGCTTCGAGTTGCCCCTGCTGGAGGCCGCCACCATCCAGAACGTGTTGCGTACCCTGCAGCAGAGTCCGGTGATGAAAGCCGCCAGCCCGCTCGATGCGGTCTTGGTGGACGCAGTCGCTACCCTGTTCGACGTGGTGTTCGACGAAGCCACCATTCCCGACCGCCTCAAGGCGCAAATTGCGCGGCTGCAGATCCCGGTGCTGAAAGCAGCGATGCTGGACCGCAACTTCTTCTCGCAATCGAACCACCCGGTCCGCCGCATGCTGGATGCGATCGCCACGCTGTCCGTCCACCTGCCCGACAACGAAGCGGGCAACGCCCGGCTCGAGGCGATTTCCCAGATCGTCAGCCGGGTGCTCGACAGTTTCGAGAAGGATATTTCCGTATTCGACGCCGCAGCCGCGGAACTGGAGGCGATGAGCGCCGCGCTGGAAGAAACGCTGGAAGAGACGGTCGATGCCTGCCTGCAAGAGGACATCGTTCAGATCAAGCAATCCGAGCGCGCCGAGCTCGCGCCGGTCATCGTGCACGACTTCATCAATCGCGCCCTCAAGGATCAACCGGTCGCGGAAAGCGTCCGCGAGTTCCTGCGTCGCGACTGGGCGCAGTTGCTGACCACGGACTACATCAACGAAGGCGAAGCCGGTGCGCATTTCAACAGCCATGTCGAAACCATGCGCGAACTGGTCTGGAGCGTGCAGCTCAAGGCCGACATGGATGCACGACTGATGCTGGTGCGCATCCTGCCCGGATTGCTGAAGCGTCTGCGCGAAGGCGTGGCAGAAATCGATCTGCCGCAAAAACTCGCCGACCGTTTCTTCGCCACCCTGGTCATTCTGCATGCCAACGCGGTGCGCCCCAACGCCCAGCCGGTGCCGCTGCCCGATATCTCGCCCGAGGAAATCGAGGAGTTTGTCGCCGCTCCGGCAGCCGAAGCAATCGAAGCCGCCGCATCCGTCGCTACGCCTGCAGCGCCCGAAGTGGAAGACGAATTCACCCAGCGCGCCCGCGCCCTGAACAAGGGCGACTGGGTGGAATTCCACTACGACGACGGGACTTTCCGCTGGGCGCGGCTGGGCTGGGCCAGCAGCATCAAGAACACCTACCTGTTCTCGGACCAGGACGGCATGAACAGTTTCTCCATCAGCCTGAATCGTCTGGCCGACAAGCTGCGTCACGGCGAAGCGGTACTGGTCGAACGCAAATCCATTACCGAGTCGGCATTCGGCAAGCTGATGAACCTGTTCCGCCAGAAACTCAGCCACGCCTGAGGCTGCAGCGGCGGGAGCGCCATTCAGCGCTGCCTGCGCGTTGCGGACTTTTCGCGCATTCCCGTTGCGTCATCCCTGCACCCCGGCTACCCTGCCGGGGTGAAATCCTTCGCTTCCCGCATCATCCGCTGGCAACAGCATCACGGCCGCCACACTCTGCCCTGGCAGGAAACACGCGATCCATACCGCATCTGGCTGTCTGAAATCATGCTGCAGCAGACCCAAGTCGCCACCGTCATTCCCTATTTCGAGCGTTTTGTCGCACGCTTTCCCGATCTGCCCTCGCTGGCTGCCGCGCACGAAGACGCTGTCCTCGCGCTGTGGAGCGGACTCGGCTATTACAGCCGCGCCCGCAACCTGCATGCTGCCGCGCGCGTCATCGTCGCACATCATGCCGGCAAATTTCCGTCCGCACCCGACGTCATCGCACAGTTGCCGGGCATCGGGCGATCCACGGCCGCAGCCATTGCCGCACTGGCATTCGGCCGGCGCTGCGCCATCCTCGATGGCAACGTCAAGCGCGTACTGGCCCGCCACGGCGGAATTTCCGGATGGCCCGGCGACAAGAAGGTCGAAACGGCGCTGTGGCAGCTGGCCGAATCGCAGTTGCCGCGCACCGGCATCGAGACCTACGTCCAGGGCATGATGGATCTCGGTGCACTCGTGTGCACCCGCAGCCGGCCGGCATGCAGCGCCTGCCCTGTCAGCGACGACTGCATCGCATGCTTGCAGCGTCGTACCGGCGAACTGCCCACGCCACGCCCAAGAAAAGCACTTCCCGAAAAGCAGGTGCAAATGCTCATGCTGCTCGACCGCGGTGAGCTGATGCTGGAAAAACGCCCGGCACATGGCATCTGGGGGGGACTGTGGAGCCTGCCGGAACTCGAACCCGATGCCGACCCGGTCCGCCATTGCCGCCAGCACTTCGGCCACGTCGCCCTCACCCAGCAGGCGATGCCGCAGCTCACGCACAGCTTCACCCATTTCAAGCTGCATATCCGTCCGGTGCGGCTCCATCTCGCCCCACGCCACGCCACGCCGCCCGGGCAGATCTGGCTACCGCTGGCCGACGCAGTCGATGCGGCCCTGCCCGCCCCCATCCGCGTGCTGGTCAGCCAGCTTGATCGTTCCGGCGGTTGAGGCGGCCAGGGGAAAGTATGTGCCGTGCTATAAAATGGCAGCCCAACAAGACGAAAGCCCTACGTCCAGTGGCCCATGCGCGTTTTCCTACCTGGCAACTGCTTTTGCTGGCGTTTCTGCTCACCCCGCTCGCTGCACCAGCCGGCGTCATCGTTCACCCCGACGTCGAGGGTCGCAGCATCAGCACGGCCAATCTGCGCAACATCTACACCTTGCGCCAGACGCTCTGGCCCAATCGCCAGCCCATCGTGATTTTCGTCCTGCCGGACGACCATCCTGAACACGTGGCCTTCGCCAAGGAAAAACTCGGCCTCTATCCCTATCGACTGCGCCAGACCTGGGACCGGATGAGTTTCAGCGGCATGGCCAGTGCGCCGATCGAAATCAAGGACGAGAACGAAATGCGCGCGCGTGTGCGTGCGACCCCCGGCGCAATCGGCTACACAAGCAAGGACACAGTCTATGACGGCATCAAGATTCTCAGGCTGGAATAGCCTGCTGCTGGGCGGCTTGCTGGCGGCACTGCCCGTCGCCGCCAGCGACCTGTCGGGCCCGCGCTATCACATCCAGGGATTCGCGGCGCAAGGTTTGATCGGCAGCACCAACAACCGCTTTTTCGGCGACAGCCGGGACAGCGTCAGCACCGGGTTCAGCGAGGCCGGTCTGCATGGGACTTGGCAGCCGTCGGATGCCGTGCGGCTGTCGGGACAGGTGCTGTATCGCCGCGCGGGCGAAAGCGACGAGGAAGGACTGCGGCTGGATTACGCCCAGGCCGACTGGCATTTTTTCCGCGCCGAGACCACCCAGTTCGGCCTCAAGCTGGGCAAGGTCAAGCTTCCCTACGGCCTCTACAACGAAACGCGCGACGTGCCGTTCACCCGGCCCGGCATCCTGTTGCCGCAATCTGTCTACATCGACAACAGTCGCGATCTGCTGCTCGCCGCACCCGGCATATTCGCCCACGGCGCCAGCGTGCAGGCATATGGTGCAGTCGATTTTCTGCTGGGCTGGGTACGCCCGGATTTCGACAGCGAGTCGGTGGAATATGTCTTTCTGGGCAACACCCGGCCCGGCAAGCTGAAAGGGACCGGAGCCATCGGCGCTCGCCTGCGCTGGGACGCACCCACCGACACGACCTTGATGCTGACGTACGCCGATGCCCGGGCCGATTACTCGCCTGGCAGCATGGACAGCCTGGCAGCAGGCAAAGTCCGTTTCCGCAATCTGCTGGCCACCGTGCAGCAGCGCTTCGACACCCTGACGCTGACTGCCGAATACGGCGAGCCCCGGGGCAATCTGAGCGGCTTCGGACCGGCGCTTCCAGGCAACTCGCGCACGGTGCAGGCGTTTTACCTGCAGAGCGAATGGCGCTTTCACCCGGCATGGGAACTGGNNCCACGACCTGTTCTATCGCGACAAAGACGACAAGAGCGGCCGCCAGTTTCAAGCCGCCACCGGCCTGCCGTCACACAACATGTTTGCCCGTGACTCGACGCTGGGCCTGCGCTGGGATGCCACGCCCAGCCTGATGCTGCGCGCGGAATACCATCATGTGAACGGAACCGGCTGGCTGCCGGGCCCGGATAATCCGGCTTTCTTCAGCCGTGAACAGCGCTGGAACATGTGGCTATTGCAGGCGGCTTACCGGTTCTAGCGCAATGCGTTTTCCTGCATACCTGAGCCTGAAGTGGAAGCTTCTGCTGCCGCTCACGCTGGCCATGGCGATCGGCACGGTGGCGCTCACCTGGATCAACGATGCCAACCTGCGCCGCGAGGTCCAGCAGACGCGTCTCGACAGCGCCATCCGCAACGAATCGCTGCTGAGCTTCCTGATCCAGCAGAACGAACGTCAGCTGGTGGACGCCGGCGCAGCACTGGCGGATTTTCTGGTGGCCAGCCGGGGCGGTCCGCCCGACCTGACGTCCGGCCTGGTCCTGCAGCCCTACTGGGAACAGCTCAGCCTCAATCAGGGCTTTGAAAGCCTGCGTCTTTACGATTCCGGCCAGCGGCTCCTGACCGCCTTCGGCAACATTCCTGCGCCTGACGAACTGATGACCGTCCGGCTGACCGAAGTGCTGACCCGCGAGCGCCCCGTCAGCGGCCTCTACTGTGCCGATCGCTGCCTGTTCTATGGCATGGCGCCGGTGCTGCACGCCGGCGTCACGGCCGGCGTGATGGTGGTGTCGATGGACCTGTCCAGCCTGTTGAACGCATTCGGTCAGAGCAGCGGGCGCGATCTTGCCGTATCGATCGGCCGCCATCGGACACTGCAGTTGCTCGCCTCCACCACCCCGGACATCAGGTCCATGATGGGCAAGGCTCGATTCGCACCCTATCCGCAGCACCCTCGACTCGAATCCGCGTTGACCCGCAGCGAAGGCAAGGTGCACGAGTGGCAAAGACTGAAACCGCTTGCAGACGCGGCAGGCAGCCCTGATTTCATTACGCGCAAGGACGTGACCGATGCCGAACAGGCCATCGAGCGGGCATTTCTGGCCAATCTGGCCACTGGCCTGCTGGTATTCATCCTGGCCGAGGGCATATTGCTGATTTCGCTTGCCTGGTTCATGCGGCGGATGAACCGGGTCAGCGCCGGCCTGCCGCTGCTGGGCGAGGGCCGCTGGCGGGACGCGCGGCAACACCTGCAATTCCGCAACAAGCCGCCGCGCGACGAACTCTCCACGCTGGAGGCGGCGGCGCTCACGCTCGCCGGCCAGCTCGAATCGCTCGACACCGCCTCGCGCAGCCAGCAGAACGATCTCGCCCGCCTGGTCGACACGTTGTCGCACGAGCGCGACTTCATTTCGGGTCTGCTCGACACGGCCCAGGCACTGATCCTGACGCTGGACCGGCACGGCGCGATCCGCATGGNNAACCATTATGTGGAAACGCTCACCGGCTTCACCGAAAGCCAGCTGATCGGGCAGGATTATTTCAAGCAGATGATCGCCCCACAGGAAAGCCGCGACTGGCGTTCGCGACTGCTGGGGCACTTTGCCAGTGAACCCGCGCCATTTCGATTCGAGGCGCTGCTCGCCACCCCCGGCGGACTGCGCAACATCACCTGGGTACACTCTCTGATCGGGCAGGAAAGCGGCAGCGAACCGCTGATCCTCTCGGTGGGCCTGGACCTGACCGAACTGAAGAGCGCACAGGCACGTGCCAGCTATCTGTCCGATTACGACACCCTGACCGGCCTCTACAACCGCCAGGGCTTTCAGCGGCGGCTGGCCCATGCGCTGACCGAACTGAAGAGCGGCGCGCTGCTGCTGATCGACCTCGACGATTTCAAGGCGATCAACGATCTTGCAGGCCATAGCGCAGGCGACACGGTGATCCAGCACGTGGCCGAGCGCCTACGCGAACTCGTGCCGCCTCCCAAACTCGCCGCCCGGCTGGGGGGCGACGAGTTCGCCCTGTTTTTCGAGCCCCTGCCGGATGCGCAACTGCTGCAGACCGCGCGTTTTCTGTGCAAGGGCGACCGCGAGCGGCATATTGCCACCGCCTGTGTCGGCATCGCGGTGGTACAGGCCGGCTGCACCACCGAAAGCCTGCTCGGCCATGCCGATCTGGCGCTGTCCCAGGCACGCGCCAAGGGCCGCTCCAACTGGCACCTGTACAACCCGGCCGACGGCACCCGCGAAAGCCTGCTCGACCGCACCGAGCAGCTCGCGCTGATCACCGACGCGCTGCACGACAACCGGCTGGCACTCTTCCTGCAGCCCATCATGGCGGTCCAGTCCGGCCAGGCCACCCATTACGAGGCCTTGCTGCGCGTCCATGCGCGTGATGGCCAGATCCTGCCGCCCGCCCCGCTGATCGCGGCGGCCGAGGCCTCCGGCCTGATCCGCGATATCGACCAGTGGGTGCTGCAGCATGCAATCGAACTGATCGCCGGACATCCCGGCCTGCGTCTCGCGGTGAACCTGTCTGCCCGCAGCCTCGACAACCCAGAGTTGCCCGGCCTGCTGCAGGGCATGCTGCAGACGCATGGCGTCAAGCCGCAGCAACTGGTGCTGGAAATCACCGAAACCGCGGCCCTCACCCAGATGACGCATGCGGAGATCCTGCTCACCGGGATACGCGCGCTCGGCTGCAAGCTGGCGCTGGACGATTTCGGCGTCGGTTTTTCCACCTTCCAGTACCTGAAGCACCTGCCGGTGGATTTCGTCAAGATCGACGGCTCCTTCATCCGCACGCTGGACCACAGCGAGGACGACCGCCTGTTCGTGAAAGCGCTGATCGAAGCGATTCACGGTTACGGCAAGCTGGCGGTCGCGGAGTATGTCGAGACGGCTGCCATCCTGCAGTGGGTGAAAGAGCTCGGCGTCGATTATGCCCAGGGCTATCACTTCGGCCGCCCGCAGCCCGCCGAGATCGTGCTGGCAACCAGAACTGGCTGAGCGCGGACAGGATGCTATACCTAACTCTAAGCACCCAACCGTATCAGGAGCTTTCCATGAATACGCGCTTCGATATCCCCAGCACCGCCGTCTTCGACCCCGATGGTTTTTTGATTGATCCGGCCATGTGGAGTGAAAGCCTGGCTGATCGCGTCGCCCAGGCAGACGGACTCGGCGAGTTGAGCGATTTGCAGATCGGCCTGCTGCACGCCTTGCGGCGCGAATTTGCCAAGCACGGCACCGTGACGGCCCTGAGCCACGTCTGCCATCTCACCGGCCTGAGCGCCGACTGCATGCAACACCTGTTCCCCAGCCCGCGCGAAGCCTGGCGGGTTGCCGGACTGCCCAATCCGGGCGAGGAAGCCAAGGCGTACATGTAACATCCGGCCGTGCCACGGCCCTTAAATCCCACTTTTCCATTGCATGTCGCGTCCTGAACGGCGACATCGCGCAACACGCCAAGTCCAGCAGGGCATGCGACACCCTGCGGCCCGAGTCCATAGGCAGATCGACGTTCCCATTTCGGGCCTCCCGGCGCCCGGATTCCGGTAAAATTGCC
>DONB01000283.1 GCA_003510325.1 Thiobacillus sp.
GGCCATCGCGCTCGAGACCGACACCCAGCGCGGGCGCCGGCGCGACGCGTTGACGATGCTGGACGAATCGGGGGTGTGGGTGATCAGCCGCGACCCGGGCTTGCCTGAACTATTGGCGGGACGTGCGTGGCGCGCGCTGTTCTGGGAAGCCCGGGCCCGCGTGGAAAGCGACATGCGCTTTGTGGTGGTCGGCCATGCGCTGCTGGAAAAGGCGCTGGCGCCCTACCCGTCGATGACCGGAAAATGCCTGACGCTGATTTCGGATTCGCTCGACCCCGACGCCGCCGATGCGCTGGCAGTCATCGCGCTCGAAACCGTCGACACGCCGCGCCTGCTTGCGCCCTTGCCGATACAAGGCATTCCAGGCTGGGATGCGGCGAACGGATGTGTCGTCTACTACGCCAATGAAGCGATTTTCCGCCCGGCTCAATCCACGGGCTCATGAGCCCCCGCAGACCTGCCTGAACACGGGATCATCCTGCCTGACCGACTTCCAAACGGCATCGCTCAGATGCACCGCACGATGTTCGACCAGGGCGTCGTCATTGGAAAACACGGCGTTCGACAGTGTGGCGATGCGCCGGGTGCGGCAGTCGATCACCCGCTTCACCAGCACCTCGCGCAGCGGACGCTGGCTGTATGCGTCGAGCTGCCCGCCGCGCAGGCTGCGCCGCTCCCGGAAACTGACTCGATGGGTGTCGCGCCGCAGGCTGGAGCGATCGACCGCGACCACTTCCGCGGGGGTTTCCAGCACCACCTCCCACGGCCCATTCGCCCAGCCCGGCGCGGCCAGCAGACAGACGGCTATGCCGAGCATCCTCCGCATCAACTCGCGGTAGCGGGCAACTCGCCGCCGCCGACCCAGGCCTGCGCCAGTTCCAACTCGTCGAACAGGCGGATGTCCGCCGACATGAACAGGCGGTTCACCCACATGCTCCAAGCCACCCACTGATCGCCGGTCAGAATCGCGATGCGGCCGAAATCGTTCTTGTGCTCGCGCGAGAATTTCAGTTCTTCCCACGCCACATCGACGCTATAGGACAACATGTCGCGCAAATCGAACAGCAGGTTGACCGTGCCCTGAAACTGGATGCCGTAATACACCGCCTGCTCGAATTCGCGGTAATCGTCCAAGGTGAATTGGCCCATCACGGTGACGGCAATCTGGTTGTCCTTGACGTTCAGGTTGATCATGGCGCACTCCTTGTGTCTGTGTTCCAACTATAGCGAATCGGGCTGGGTTGGGGTTGACGCGCGTACCGCCCACACCCCGGCTGCTGCCACCACCGCCATGCCGATCCAGGCCAGGAACGGCAGCGTTTCACCGAACAGAAGCACGCCGTACAGGGCGGAAAACCCGACCGTGGTGTAGGCCAGCGAGCCGACCGTGAGCGTGCGGCCGCGATGGTAGGCGCGCGTCAGCGCCAGCTGCGCCACCGTGGCGGTGACGCCGATGCCGATCAGCCATGGCCAGTCGCCCGCCTGCGGAAGATGGAATCCGGCCACTGCCATCCAGGCTGCGCCGCCCACGGTCGACAGCAGCGTAAAGTAGAACACCACGCGCCATTCGGTTTCGCCCAGACGGCCCAGATTCTTGACGTTGACGTAGGCAACCGCCGCCAGCATGCCCGATCCCAGCCCGGCCAGGGCCGGCAGCCATTCCTGGCCCTGAACCTGCGGCCTGAGCAGCAGCACGATGCCGACAAAGCCCAGCAGCACCGCGCCGACGATGCCACGCCCATGTCGTTCACGGAGCCACCAGGCCGACAGGGCGGCGAGGAACAGCGGCGCGGTGTAGTTGAGGGTGACCGCGGTGGCAAGCGGCAGCCGCGACAGCGCATGGAAAAACAGCAGCAGCGCGGTGAAACCGGCCAGCCCGCGCCAGAAGTGGGCCTTGATGTGAGCGGTGGCGAGCGGCGCCAGCAGCCGGCGATGGCGGACGGCGATCACGCCCCAGATCGCGAGCAGCCCGAACGCCGAACGGTAGAACACCAGCTCGGCCGGGGAAAAGGTGGCGGACGCGTGCTTCACCAGCACGCTCATCAGCGCGAACAGCGCCGCCGCCACCAGCATCCAGCTCGACTTCATGGTGTGCGGCCGAAAAAAACGGGCGGTATCGGCCGCCCGTTCTGAATTTGAGGCATGTTCATTTCAGATGCGGCTCAATCTCGCGCCGCCGGGCTTCATCGAGATGCGGCACAATTTCGCGCCGCAGGAAGGCATGGAAATGCATCATGCCATCCTCCAGCGGCGACTGGTACGGCCCGGTCTGCGAGATGCCCTGCCGGTACAGCGCGCGCCGCCCCTTATGCATGCGCTCGCAGATGTCCTCGTCTTCCACCGCGGTCTCGTGATACGCCGCCTGCTCGGCCTCGATGAAGGCGCGTTCGAACAGCACGATATCTTCGGGATAATAGAACTCGACCACGTTGCTGCACGACTCGACGCCGGTCGGAACGATCGACGACACCACCAGCACATGCGGGTACCACTCGACCATCAGGCCCGGGTAATACGTCAGCCAGATCGACCCGTGCGCAGGCGTCTTGCCCTGCTGGTACGCCAGCACCTGTTCGTGCCATTTTTGGTAGACGGGCGAACCCGCCTTGGACAGTCCGCGGTTCACGCCCACCGTCTGCACCGACCACCAGTCGCCGTATTCCCACTTCAGGTCGTCGCAGGTGACGAAGTGGCCGAGACCGGGGTGATAGGGCGCAACGTGGTAGTCCTCCNNCCTCGATGAAGGTCTTCCAGTTGCAGGCGTAATCGGTCACCTGCACGCGGTCGAGCATGAAGCCCGAGAAATCCAGTTCGCGCGCCGCCTGCATGCCGGCCAGATCGGCCTTGACGTCGCGCTCACCGGCAAACAAGAGGCCCTGCCAGTTCTGCAGGCCGGTGCGGTTGAGGTTGAGGCAGGGGTTGCCGGGAAACTCCGGCGCGCCCATCAACTGACCCTGGCTGTCGTAGGTCCAGCGGTGGATCGGGCAGACGATGTTGTTCGACGGCAGCTTGCCGCGCCCGGTCAGCATCAGCGCCTGGCGGTGCCGGCACACGTTGGACAGCAGTTCGATGCCCGAGCCGCTGTTGACCAGCATTTTCGCGCCGTCGAATTTTTCCAGCGCGTGATAGTCGCCCGGCTCGGGCACCATCAGCTGATGCCCCGCATAGCCGGGACCGTGCTTGAACAAATGCTTGAGTTCCAGTTCGTATATGACTGGATCGAAATACCAGGAAACTGGCAGCTGCGGCGAAGTTAGCGACAAGGCGCTGGATTCGGCGAGATCGCTCATGGCGTACCCTACTCAAAACCAAGCCCCCTCCAGCAATGGCACTGGAGCGGCAAGAAATGACCCACCGGATTTAGAGCGTGGTTGCTGACGCTTTGGCGTCTTGACAACCACGACCTACCCCGCCCCTTGGGGGGTGCGGGTACGGATGACCCCCTGCCCNNCCCTGCCCGAGGCAATGATCGCAACGCAGGGAAAGGGCAAAATTCTAGCATAGCCCCCTGCCCGGGGAGGCGCATCAACGCTGAATTTGTTAAAGTACCGACCTTTCTCCGCCGGGTTCGATTTCATGGCCAAATCCCGAGCCGCCACGCCCCCCAAAGATTACGAGTCCGCACTGGCCGAACTGGAAGCCATTGTGGGCGAAATGGAATCCGGCCAGTTGCCGCTGGAAGCCTCCCTCGCCGCCTACAAACGCGGCGCCGAACTGCTGCAGTATTGCCGCCGGCAGCTGTCCGATGCGGAGCAGCAGGTGAAGATTCTGGAAAATGGCGCCCTGCAGCCCTTCAGGACAGAAGACCCCGATGACTGATTTCGCTGCCTGGACGCAAAGCTGCCAGACACGCATGGAAAGCGTGCTGGCCGAGTGGCTCCCTCCGCCCCATATCGCACCGCAGCGCCTGCACGAGGCGATGCGCTATGCGGTGCTGGGCGGCGGCAAGCGGGTGCGCCCGCTGCTGGCGTTTGCCGCCGGCGAGGTCGCGGGTGCCGACGTCGAGCGCGTTCAGCATGCCGCTGCCGCAGTGGAGTTGATCCATGCCTATTCGCTGGTGCACGACGACATGCCGGCGATGGACGACGATGCACTGCGGCGCGGCAAGCCCACGGTGCATGTGGAGTTCGACGAAGCCACCGCCCTGCTGGTGGGTGACGCGCTGCAGAGCCTGGCGTTCGACATCCTCGCATCGCAAGCGCTCGCCGACGATGCGGCGGCGCAGCTGAAGATGGTGCAGTTGCTGGCGCAGGCATCCGGCTCGCGCGGCATGGCCGGCGGCCAGGCGATCGATCTGGCCAGCGTCGGCAAGCCGCTCAACCTCACCGAACTCGAATTCATGCACATCCACAAGACCGGCTCACTGATCCGCGCCTCGGTGCTGCTGGGCGCACAGTGTGGCACGGTGACCGATGCGGCCACCCCCGCACTCGACCATTACGCCAAGTGCATCGGACTGGCCTTCCAGGTGGTCGACGACGTGCTCGATGCCGAAGCGCCCACCGCCACGCTGGGCAAGACCGCCGGCAAGGATGCGGCCAACAACAAGCCGACCTACGTCAGCCTGCTCGGCGCGGCGCGCGCACGCGAGCTGGCGCAGGAACTGCGCGCCGACGCCCACGCCGCGCTCGACAAACTGGGCGCACCCGCCGACCGGCTGCGCCAGCTGGCCGATTTCGTGGTCGAGCGGACGTTCTGACATGACCGCCTCTTTGCTCGACACCATTCAGACTCCCGCCGACCTGCGGGCGCTTGCGCCTGACGACCTGCCGAAGCTGGCGGCCGAACTGCGCACGTTCCTGGTGGATTCCGTCGCCCATACCGGAGGCCATCTGGCTTCGAATCTGGGCGCAGTGGAACTCACCCTGGCGCTGCACTATGTGTTCGACACCCCGCGCGATCGCATCGTGTGGGATGTCGGTCACCAGAGTTACGCCCACAAGATTCTCACCGGACGTCGCGAAGCGATGGCCGGCCTGCGCCAGGCCGGCGGCATCGCCGGTTTCCCGCGTCGCGCCGAGAGCGAATTCGACGCTTTCGGCACCGGTCATTCCAGCACCTCGATCTCGGCGACGCTCGGCATGGCCGAGGCATTTCACCAACTGGGTTCCGACCAACGCGCGGTGGCGATCATCGGCGACGGCGCGATGAC
>DONB01000041.1 GCA_003510325.1 Thiobacillus sp.
TGCGACGTGCTGCAGGCCGACGGCGGTACCCGCTGCGCCAGCATCTGCGGCGCCTGGGTCGCCGTCGCCGACGCCGTCGCCGGTCTGCTCGCCGACGGCAAGCTTGCCGAAACACCGCTCACCGACAGCATCGCGGCTGTTTCGGTCGGGGTGGTGCAGGGCCAGCCGGTGCTCGATCTCGATTACGTGGAAGACTCCGACTGCGACACCGACATGAACGTGGTGATGACCGGCAACGGCGGCATCGTCGAAGTGCAGGGTACCGCCGAAGGCGCGCCGTTCTCGCGCGCCACGCTGGAAGCGCTGCTCGATCTTGCGACCACCGGCATCGCGCGGATCAGCGCCAGTCAACAGGCGGCGCTAAAAGCGGATTGATCCGCGAAGGGCGCGAAGAAACGCGAAGTCGAGATCCGGTTTTCTTCGCGACACGTTGTGTCCTCCGCGGATGAATATCAAAGGGAAATCCATGGAAAAAATCGTCATCGCATCCGGCAACGCCGGCAAGCTGCGCGAGATCGCGCGCATCCTCGAACCGCTGGACATTTCGGCCGCGCCGCAGTCCGATTTCGGCGTCCCCGAATGCCCCGAACCGCACGTCACCTTCGTCGAGAACTGCCTCGCCAAGGCTCGCCACGCCAGCGCGCACACTGGCCTGCCGGCGCTGGCCGACGACTCCGGCATCTGCGTCGAGGCCTTGAACGGCGCGCCCGGCGTGTATTCCGCGCGCTACGCCGGCGAACCGAAATCCGATGCCCGCAACAACGAGAAGCTGATCGCTGCCCTGCAGGGGCAGCCCAACCGCCGCGCGCATTATTACTGCGTGATGGTGCTGGTGCGCTACGCTGACGATCCCGAGCCGCTGATCGCCGAGGGTCGCTGGTACGGCGAAATCATCGATGTCCCGCGCGGCGATGGCGGCTTCGGCTACGACCCGTATTTCCTCGTCCCCCAGTTTGGAAAAACCGGCGCCGAACTCGGCGAGGACGAGAAGAACGCCATCTCGCATCGCGGCCAGGCGCTGCGCGAACTGGCCGACAAGCTGAAGCGACTTGGCTGAATCTGTCGTTCGCTTCTACAACGGCGGCCTGACCCTCCAGCCGCCGCTGTCGCTCTACCTCCACCTGCCGTGGTGCGTGAAGAAATGCCCGTATTGCGACTTCAATTCGCACGCGGCGCAGACCCTTCCCGAAGCCGCCTACATCGACGCACTGCTGCTCGACCTGGAACGCGCGCTGCCCGACATCTGGGGGCGCAGGATCCACACCGTGTTCTTCGGCGGCGGCACGCCCAGTCTGTTTTCGGCGGACGGAATCGACCGTATTCTCACCGGCGTGCGTACCCTGACGCAGCTGATGCCCAATGTGGAAATCACGCTCGAAGCCAACCCGGGCACGGTGGAAGCGGCGAAGTTCCAAGGCTTCCGCGAAGCGGGCGTGACGCGCGTCTCGCTCGGCATCCAGAGCTTCAACCCGCGCCATCTGCAGGCGCTCGGGCGTATCCATGACGACCGCGAAGCGCGCCGCGCCGCCGAACTCGCCGCCACCCATTTCGACACCTTCAATCTCGACCTGATGTATGCGCTGCCGGAGCAGACGCTGGCCGAGGCGATGTCCGACCTTTCCACCGCGCTGACATTCCAGCCGCCGCATCTGTCAGCCTACCACCTGACGCTCGAACCCAATACGCCGTTCGGCCACACCGCGCCGCCCAACCTGCCCGACGACGACCTGGCCGCCGACATGCAACTGGCGATCGAGGCGCGCCTCGGCGAGGCCGGCATGCAGCACTATGAAACCTCGGCTTACGCGCGGCCCGGCCACGCCAGCCGCCACAACCTCAACTACTGGCAGTTNNCATCCGCAGCAGTATATGGGTGCGGTGAAAACCGGCGCTCACATGGCCGACGCCCGCCGCCTCACGCGCGCCGACCTGCCGTTCGAATTCATGATGAATGCCCTGCGCCTCAGCGACGGCGTGCCCGCTGAGCTGTTCGAGGCGCGCACCGGCCTGCCGCTCGCCGTCTGTGCCGCCGCGCTGGAACGGGCGCGTGGAAAAGGGCTGCTGGAACGCGATGCGATCCGGCTGAAGCCGACGTTGCAGGGGCAGCACTTCCTGAACGACTTGCTGGAGCTGTTCCTGGTGCATGAGTAAACGGGGGGCTCTCAGGGCTTCGTTCTGCCCGTATGATGGCCGCCTGTTGCATGGGGCATTTGCATGTGGCGCCCTCCAGGGATCCAATCGAACATGTCTTCATTCAATCCTGAGCGAGATTCGCATTGACCCGTCCGCACGCACCCGGCGGTGAATCCCGTCTACCGCCCGTCACGCTGGCCTGGCTGACCTGGGGCCTGCTTGCCAGCCTCTATTTCGTCGGCTTCTTCCAGCGCGTCGCGCCGGCGGTGATGGTCGACGAGCTGATGCGCGATTTCAGCATCGCCGCCACGCTGCTCGGCAATCTCTCCGCCATCTATTTCTATACCTATGCCGCCATGCAGATCCCCAGCGGCCTGCTCGCCGACGCCGTCGGCCCGCGCCGCGTGGCCACCGCAGCGGCCATCGTCGCGGCTGCCGGCATCGCCCTGTTTGCCGTGGCCGACACCCTGTGGCTGGCCACGCTCGGTCGTGGCCTGATCGGCGCCTCGGTCGCGGTTGCCTTCGTCGCCTGCATGAAGCTCGCCGGCCACTGGTTTCCGGCCAACCGCTTCGCCACGGTGACCGGCATCTCCCTGCTGATCGGCAATCTCGGCGGCGTGCTGGCCGGCGTGCCGCTGTCCGAAGCGGTCGCCAGCGTCGGCTGGCNNGCTCGCCGCAGCCGTCTGGCTGTGGGTACGCGACGATCCCGGCGAACGCGGCTATGCCAGCCACGCCCATCCGGAGGCGCTCAACAATGTCGCCATGTCGCCGAGGCAAAGCCTCAAACGGGTGCTCGCCGAGCGCGACACCTGGCTGCTGTTTTTCGCCGGCGGCCTGATCGCCGCGCCGGTGCTGACCTTCGCCGGTCTCTGGGGGGTGCCTTATCTGGTTCAGGTTCACGGCCTGGAGCGCAGCCATGCCGCCGGCTTCACTACTGCCATGCTGCTCGGCTTCGCCATCGGCGGCCCGTTGCTGGGCGCGCTGTCCGATCGCGTGGGCCGGCGCAAGCTGCCCTATCTCGGCGCGGCCCTCGTCCACGCTGTGGGCTGGGCGAGCTTCCTGCTCATCGACAACCTGTCGGCCACGGCACTTTACCTGCTGTTCGCCCTCATCGGCTTCTCGGCTGGCGGGCTCATCATCGGCTTCGCCTTCGCACGCGAGGTCAACCATCCGGGCGCGGCCGGCACCGTCGGCGGCGTCGTCAACATGGCCGTGCTCGGCTTTGCCGCCATCCAGCAAAGTGCCGTGGGCTGGATCCTCGACCGCAACTGGCAGGGCGCCATGATCGAGGGCGCGCGCATCTACGATGCCGCGGCCTACCACGCCGCCTTCCTGTGGCTGGCGATCAGCGGGGTGGGGGCCGTCCTGGCCGTGGCGCTGACCCGCGAGACCTATTGTCGGTTGCGCTTCGACTCGGACGACTGAAGCCGCCCACCCTGCCTGAATTCATCGCGGATGGTTGCAGGTCAGTGTGCCCGGATGAACGCCAGGGCCTCCGCGGCCGGCAGGGGCTTGCTGAAGAGATAGCCTTGCATGTAGTCGCACTGGTGCTGGATCAGGTAGTCGCGCTGGACTTCGGTTTCCACCCCTTCGGCGATCACGGTCAGGCCGAGGTTGTGCGCCAGGGCCAGGGTGGCGGCGCTGATCTCGGCATCGCTGGGGTCGGTTTCGATGTCGCGGACGAAGGTCCGGTCCAGCTTCAACACCTGGATAGGCAGGCGCTTGAGATAGGCGAGGGAAGAATAGCCGGTGCCGAAATCGTCGATGGCTAGCTGGATGCCGAAGTCGCGCAGGGTCTGCAACTGGCCGATGGCGCGTTCCGGGTTTTCCATCGCGACCGATTCGGTGATCTCCAGTTCAAGGTCGCTGCCCTGCAGGCCGTGGCGCTTGAGCGCCGCATCCACGGATTGCACCAGGCCCGGGGCACGCAGTTGCTGTGCCGAGAGGTTGACCGACATGCGGATGTCCTCGATGCCTTCTGCCCGCCAGGCGCCCAGTTGCTGGCAGGCCTCTTCCAGGACCCAGTTGCCCAGCGCCTCGATCAGGCCGGATTCCTCCGCGATGGGAATGAACTTGAGCGGAGAGATGTCGCCGAGCAGCGNNGCCTTCCACGCCGATGCATCGGCCATCGCGCGCGCGCATCTGCGGCTGGTAGTGCAGATGCAGTTCCCTGTTGCGCAAGGCCTGGTGCAGGTCGTTCTCCAGTCCCAGCCGTTCGCTGGCCGCAGCATTCATCGCTTGCGTGAAATACTGGACATTGTTGCGGCCATGTTCCTTGGCGTGATACATGGCCGTGTCGGCATTCTTCATCAGGGTCGGACCGTCTTCGCCGTCGTCCGGGTAGATGGCGATACCGATGCTCGGCGTGGAATGCAGCTCCTTTCCTTCAAAGACATAGGACTGGCCGAGTGAGCGCAGGATCTTGTCGCCGAGCGGTGCGGAATCCATCTCATCCGTGATGCGGGTGAGCACGACGATGAACTCGTCTCCTCCCAGGCGCGCGACGATGTCGCTTTCCCGCACGCTGTCCCGTAGCCGCCGTGCGACTTCGATCAGCAGCTGGTCGCCGACATGGTGGCCCAGGGTGTCGTTGATGNNGAAGCGGTCCAGGTCGATGAACATCACGGCCACGCGCAGGCCGTCGCGATGGGCGGAAAGCAGTGCCTGATCGAGGCGGTTTTCCAGGTTGTAGCGGTTGATCAGACCGGTGAGGGAATCGTGGTGCGCGAGATAATCGATGCGCGCCTCGTTCGCCTTGCGCTCGCTGATGTCGGAATAGCTGGCGATATAGAACAT
The DNA here is from genome assembly GCA_003510325.1 of Thiobacillus sp. Lineage (GTDB taxonomy): Bacteria > Pseudomonadota > Gammaproteobacteria > Burkholderiales > Thiobacillaceae > Thiobacillus. The sequence continues at coordinate 4,930 of DONB01000041.1, forward strand.
GACTTTCTGGTCTGCGTCGCGGATGGCGGAAATGGAGGTCCATTTGGGGTAGATCTCGCCCGTCTTTTTCCGGTCCCAGATCTCGCCGTTCCAGTAGCCGTTGTCCTGCAGGCAGCGCCACATGTCATCGTATACGGCCCTGGGCGTTTTGCCGCTGCTCAGCATGTGCGGATCCTTGCCCAGGACTTCGTCGAGGCTGTAGCCGGTTTGCTCGGTGAAGGCTGCGTTCACGTTGACGATGTGGTTGAAGCGATCCGAGATCACCATG
>DONB01000221.1 GCA_003510325.1 Thiobacillus sp.
AACCCATCTGATCCGCCGGTGGCCGCGACTCAGCCGAGCACGATACCCGGCCCGGTCATGCCCTTGAAGCCCAGCTCCTTCAGGCACCCGGCCTCCTGCTGGTTGAGCACGCCCTCGGCGATGGTCATCATGCCCATGGTGTGGGCAATCGTGCACACCCCGCGCAGGAAGGTCTGGTTGCCCGGGCTCTGATCGATGTCACGGATGATGGCGCTGTCGATTTTCAGGTAATCGAGTCCCACGTCGTACAGTTCGCCGACATGGCAGATCTGGTTACCCACGTGTTCGAGGCCGATCTTGCAGCCCAGCGACTTGAGCGTGTCGCAGAACACGCGGAATTCCCTGGCATGGCGGTAGGCGACGAACTCGGGAATATCGATCCACAGCTTCTGCGCCAGGTTCTGCCTGCGCTTGAGCGCCTGGTAATAGCGCGTGGTCAGCACGGGATCGCACACGGTTTGCGGTGACACGTTGATGCACACCGGCCCCTCGTTCGATTCCAGCCAGACCAATGCGTAGTCGAACACCGCCTCGTCGATGCGCTCGGTCAGCCCCAGCCGGCTGGCCCAGGGCATGAATTCCTGGGCGGAGATCCACATCGAACTCTGGATGATCTGCATGCGCGCAGGCGCTTCGTAATGGATCAGCTGGCCCTGCCCGTTCAGCACCGGATAGGTCGCAAACTGCACCCGTTTCAGATTCAGGGCTGTTTCGATCAGCGACTGCCACGCGCTGACCAGGCTGGCAGCCGGTTTCCATTCGATATTGAGGTTGCCCGCCTCGACCGCGCTGCCGCCTTCCAGAACGGCACGGTTCAAGGCCATGTCGGCATGCGACAGCACCTGGGATACCGCATCGCCATGGCGATACACGGCTGCGCCCAGCAGGACGACGTGTTCCTCGGCCGCGCTCGGGTCATTGATCGACAGGCGGGCCCGCGCAGAAATTCGCTGTGCCAATTCGTCGACCGACTCCACGTCGGGAGCCAGGACAGCAAAATCGGCGCCATTCAGCCGTCCGATCAGGCAGGGTTCGTCCGGGCAGGACTCCTGCAGCGCGCCGGCCACCCGCTTCAGCAGCCTGTCGGTGGTTTCGCGCCCCAGTTCCTTGTTCATCCGGATGAGATCGGGCAGACGGAGAATGAACAGCGCGCCGGTCGTGGCCGAGTTTTCGTCCTGCAGGGCATACTGGATTTTTTTCAGGAAATGCTCGCGGTTCAGCAGACCGGTCAGTGCGTCATGCTGGGCGTCGCGCCGCAGCTGTTCCAGCCGCGCGGATTCCTCTTCCAGCATGCTGCGAACCTGCCCGGACAACGCATTCATCGCCCGCACCACGCTGCGGAACTCCCGTGTGCGCGGCTCCGCGATGGTGATGAAGCGGCGTGCGCCGATGGCTTCGGCCTGCTTGACCACTTCCGCCAGCGGCCGGGTGATGGAACGCAGAATCAGGGTGCCGATCGCGCCGCACAACAGCGCACTCGCCAGAAACCAGCCCAGCAGCCTCAAGTTGCCCTGCCACAGGGCCTGGTAGGCGAAGCGGTTGTGGCTGAGCACCGTCAGCGTGCCGTACTGGCGCCAGCCATCCTGCACCTGGGCGATGCCGGGCTCGGTGTGCAGGGGAATCATCTCGACGAACCAGGCGGGCACGGTGTCGGCCACCGCATCGCTGACGCGCTCCATCATCACCTTGCCATCCGGCGAAGTCAGCTTGATCTGCTTGTAGTGCCCGATGTCGAATTGCGCCGAAAGCAGAAGTTCGATCAGCACCGGATCCTTCTCGATCTGCGACATCGACAGCGCAAGCGAATTGGCGTTGTCGCTGTTCTTCAGCCTCAGCTGATCTTCGAGATAGCCTTTTGCCGACCACGCGCTGACCAGAAAACTGATCCCGAACGCGAGGGTCATGATTGCAATTACTGCGAGCCAGAGTTGCTTGGTGAGTGACATGACGTTTCCCTGAGCAAGTGGTGCTTCAATCGATTCCTTCTTCGCGCATCCTGGTCAGCACAGCCTGCCATTTTGACAGCCTTTGCGACGGGCTGGCAGCGCGCGGGGCCACCCCGCCCACCCACAGGCCTTCGGCGTTGAAGCCGAAGATCGTGGTCAGGTCGGCGCGGCGGGATGCCGGTCGTATATCCGAAATCAGGTTATCCAGAACCAGTGGCTCGTCGTTTGGAGCCGGATAATAGCTCAGGACCATGTGAGCCTGAACCAGGCTGCTTTGCGGTCCGCCGATGCGGGCCTTGACGTAGGTCAGTCGCATCTTGTCGGAAGGGATGCCCAGGAGCTTCAGCGTCACGTATTTGGCAATCGCGAAATCCTCGCAATCCCCCTGCGCGCGCCCCAGCGTTTCGAGCGGGGTCGCCCAGTAGTCCCGCTTGCCCCAGATATCGCTGTCATCGCCAAAATGGATTCTGCGATTGAAAAAATCATTGACCCGCCGCAGCTTGGCGGTGTCGGGCTGATTGCTTGTTTCGGTCAGCAGATCGCGCCAGGCGTTCAATCGGGCCACCCCGGAATCGCCATACCGCTGGCCCGCCAGCTGCAGCAGTCGGTCCAGTTCGACGCCCGCAAAAGCCACACTTGCGCCGAACAGCAGGAAAAAAATCGCTTTCCAGGGGCCAAGTTTTCCGACGAACGGTCGATAATTCAGCATCGTGCAGCTAAACGACAAGAAAACCGGGACCGAAATTCGCCCTTTGAGGGCACGCATCATCGCTTTCAAAATCATTCAGGCAACGATTCGCATCGCCGCCACACAACGCAAAGCTCTCGGATTGCCGGGGGAATTCCAAGCGATTTCCTGGGTTCAAGTCAGCTACGCGAATGGGGCACATATCGATTGCCCTCTACTGGTATGAATATTGCGCACAAAATATGATGTCGCTCACCCTACAAGATATCGGACGAGTTCCGGGAGGCTGAAGGAATGCCAGTAATAAAAAAGGCGCTGTTAATGTTTTTGTCGGTCATGAGCCTGTTCCCGGCATTCGCCGGCGCTCAGCCGAGCGCCACGCTGCAGGATGCCGTCAAAAAGGCCATCATCAGCAATCCCGAAGTCCAGGCCCGCTGGCACGCCTTTCTCTCCTCCCGGCATGAGCAGGACGTCGCGCGCGGCGGCTACTTGCCGCGCGTCGATCTCACCACGAACGTCGGTCGGGAAAATCTGGAGCAGCCCAACCTGCCGTCCACGCACTATACCCGCCGCGGTGCCGCGCTGTCGCTGAACCAGATGATCTACGACGGCTTCGCCACCCGCGACGAAGTTGCCCGGCTGGCCTACGCCAAGCTGGTACGCTACTACGAAGTCCTCGACGCATCGGAGACGATCGCGCTGGAAGCCGTCCAGGCCTACCTCGACGTGTTGCGCTATCGCGAACTGTCAGCGCTGACGCAGGCTAACTTCGCCCAGCACGAGCAGGTATTCAGACAGATCCAGGAGCGCGTCCAGGCCGGCGTGGGGCGCCGGGTCGATCTCGAGCAGGCTGGCGGCCGCCTCGCCCTGGCGCAGTCGAACATGCTCACCGAAGCGAGCAACCTGCATGACGTCAGCGCACGCTACCTGCGCATCGTGGGCGAGCTCCCGCCGGGCGAGATGATCGCGCCCGAACTGCTCGAACAGGGCATTCCGTCCAACGTCGAGGAAGCCCTGAAGCTGGCCTACCAGGGCAACCCCGGCTTCAACGCGGCCATCGAGAATGTGCGCTCCGCGCAGGCCGAGGCACGCGGTCGGCAGGCCAACTTCCAGCCGCGCGTCGACCTGCGCGCGAGCCAGGAGGTCGCCTACAACGACAATGGGGTCGCAGGGCGGCGCGACGATCAGGTGATCGAACTCGTGCTGAACTACAACCTGTTCAAGGGCGGTTCCGATCGCGCCCTGGCCAAGCAGTATGCCGAGCGTCTGGCGCAATCGAAGGAACTGCGCGACAAGGCTTGTCGCGATCTCCGGCAGACGCTGTCCATCGCCTTCAACAACATTCACAACCTGTCGCGCCAACTGGGTTTTCTGGACCAGCACCAGTTGGCCATCGAAAAGGCGCGTGAAGCCTATCGCAAGCAGTTCGACATTGGCCAGCGCACCCTGCTCGACCTGCTCGATACCGAAAACGAATACTTCCAGGCGCGCCGCGCCTACCTAAACGCCACCTATGAGCACGCCATCGCCCATGCGCGCACCCTGGCGGGCATGGGCGATCTGCTGTCCGCGCTGCAGGTCGGGCGCGACGGACTGCCCACCGCGCAGGAGCTCGGCCAGGACCGGAAGGAAGTCGACCCGGCCAGCCAGTGTCCGGCGGAAGCGCCGCAGGGCGCGACAGCCGTCAGCATGGACCTGGCCCCGCGCGCCATCGAGGCCGCCCCGGCCCGGTCGCCCGAGCCCTTGCCGCTGCCGGCGACGCCGCCGCCCGAAACCGTCCAGCAGGCGCTGACCGGATGGGCGGCAGCCTGGTCGGCCAAGGACTTTCCGAGTTATCGGGCCTATTACGCCAGCAGCTTCACGCCCGAAAACGGCCGCACGCTCGAGCAATGGGCCAGCGACCGCGCCGTGCTCTTCGCCAGACCGGGTGCCATCACCGTCGGCATCGACGGTCTCAAGGTGCACACCCCGGACGCCAACCGGGCCACGGTCGAATTCGTCCAGACCTACACCTCGCCCAACTACCGGGATGTCGCGACCAAGCGTCTCGACTGGGTACGCGAGGACAATCGCTGGAAAATCCAGCGCGAGCAGATGCTGGGCGCGCCGAAGCAGGTGTGGGTGCCAAATCTGATGAAACCCGCCGCAAGGAAGAAGCTCGCCCGCAAGTCGGCCAACGACTGCAAGTGCGATTGATGCGCCCGTAATATTGCGGCCCTGCCCGCCGGGCAGCGCGTGGAGTTCATCGCCAGCCTGTTAAAATGGCGGCCTGCTTCATTTCCGCCTGCCCCCCGATGGAATCCACGCTAACCGCGCCGGCGCAAACCGGCGATCCGGCCCTGGTGCGCGACGTCAAAAAGCGCCGCACCTTCGCCATCATTTCGCACCCCGACGCGGGCAAGACGACGCTGACCGAGAAACTGTTGCTGTTCGGTGGTGCGATCCAGATGGCCGGCACGGTCAAGGGCAAGAAAAGCGGCAAGTTCGCCACCTCCGACTGGATGGCGGTCGAACAGGAGCGCGGCATTTCGGTCGCCAGTTCGGTGATGCAGTTTTCCTACGGCGACTGCGTGTTCAACCTCCTCGACACCCCCGGCCACAAGGACTTCTCGGAAGACACTTACCGCGTACTGACGGCTGTCGACGCCGCCATCATGGTGGTCGATGCCGCCAAGGGCGTGGAAGAGCAGACCATCAAGCTGCTGGAAGTGTGCCGGATGCGCAATACGCCGATCATCACCTTCATCAACAAGATGGACCGCGAAGTGCGCGAGCCGCTGGAACTGTTGGACGAGATCGAGTCGATACTGAAAATCCACTGCGCGCCTGTGACCTGGCCGATCGGCATGGGCAAGCGCTTCCAGGGCGTGTATCACCTCATCAAGGATGAGATCCTGCGCTTCAAGGCCGGAGAGGAAAACGCCGGCCAGCAGTTCGAATCGCTGCTGGGCCTGGGTGATGCTGCGCTGCGTGAAATGTTCCCGCTCGAAGCCGGCACGCTGCTCGGCGAAATCGAACTCGTGCGCGGCGCCGGTGCGACCTTCGCTATCGACGATTTCCTCAAGGGCAAGCAGACGCCGGTATTCTTCGGCTCCGGCATCAACAACTTTGGCGTGCGCGAAGTGCTGCGCGCGCTCGCCGAGTGGGCACCCTCGCCGCTGCCGCGCGAGGCGATCGAGCGCACGGTCGACCCCACCGAGCCCAAGTTTACCGGCTTTGTATTCAAGATCCAGGCCAACATGGACCCGCAGCACCGCGACCGCATCGCCTTCTTCCGCGTCTGCTCCGGCCGCTACAGCCCCGGCATGAAAGTACGCCATCGCCGTACCGGCAAGGACATGAAGATCGCCAATGCGGTCGTCTTCATGGCCAACGAGCGCACCCGCATGGAAGACGCGGTGGCCGGCGACATCATTGGCATCCACAACCACGGTCAGCTGCATATCGGCGACACGCTCACCGAGGGCGAAGCCCTGCAGTACAAGGGCATCCCCTACTTCGCTCCCGAACTGTTTTCCCGCCCGCGACTGCGCGATCCGCTGCGCGCCAAGCAGCTCAACAAGGGCCTGCTGGAACTCGGCGAGGAAGGCGCGGTGCAGGTATTCGAGCCCTTCGTCGACAACACGCTCCTGATCGGCGCGGTCGGCCCGCTGCAGTTCGAGATCGTCGCCCATCGCCTGAAGACCGAATACGGCGTCGACGCCACGTTCGAGAATGCCGGCATCTACACCGCGCGCTGGGTCACCTGCCCCGACGCCCAGCACCTCGCCGAATTCACCAAGGCCAACACGCTGAAGCTGGCAAAGGACGTTGACGGCAACCTGGTTTATCTGGCGGATACGCGGGTGAACCTGCAACTGGCGCAGGAGCGCTGGCCCAAGGTCGCGTTCCACGACACGCGTGAGCATGGGCAGGTGATGGGTTAAGCGCCCGCTACAAACGACAGTTCGACGGGCAGCACTTATGGTTCAGACTGGACTGTCCGATTCGATCGGCAGCTTGTGGGCCAGATGCAAGGCTCGCAGCATGGACCGTNNTCCGCCGCAGGATGTCGTCCAGCGCCCGCACGGCACTGAGGACATAAGGCCCCTTGTTGAGCATGACGCATTCGGCCCGCAGCCCCATTGCGGCATCGGTGATCTCGGCACGAGAGGGCCGGCCTTCCTTGGCAAGCGTCTCCAGCACCTGGGTCGCCCAGATCACGGGAACGTGCGCCGCCTCGCAAAGCCAGAGTATCTCCTCCTGGACCTCTGCCAGCCGCTCGAAGCCGCACTCGACGGCGAGGTCGCCGCGCGCGATCATCACNNCCCGCGCCGCGTTTCGATCTTGAGCACGATGGCCGGCTGCCGGCTTCCCAGGCTCGCCAACCGCGCTTGAAGTGCAGTCACGTCCAGGGCGCAATTGGCGAATGAGAGCCCGACGATGTCCGCATGCCGGGCCACGAAGGACAGGTCCTCGATGTCCTTGTCCGTCATGGCCGCGATGCGCAGGTCGCTGTCGGGCAGGTTGATCCCCTTGTCGGCGCGCAAGTTGACGGCCCTCAGGTATTCCTGCGTGATGCGGACGCGTACCTGCGACGGCTCCACTTTCTCGATGACGCCGCCGATCTTGCCGTCGTCGAACCAGATCGCCTCCCCCGCCCTGACGTGATCGAAGACGTCCGGAATGGTGCAGCCAATCATCGCAGGGGTCAGGATTGCTCCCGTGCTGTCGTAAGTCGCTGGGCGTCCCGGCTTAAGATCGCGGGTCACGATGAGGAGGNNAACTCGCCTTCGCCATGCACCAGAAGACGCGTCCCGGAGACGAGGTAAGCGGTGCGTCCCGCTTCCGCCCAGCATCCCTGGTCGGTCACGTCGATGATCTTGAAGGAGCGCCTGGAATCACGGGCATCGGTGAATTTCACGACATCCCCGACATGCAGCCGTGCCAGCCAGTTGGACGGCACGGGCAGGCTCGCGCTTGCCGGCGAAGGCGGCGGCGCAGGGTCGTCTTCCGGGATCAACCACACCCGCGCCGGCTCCGTGACCTTACCGTAGGCATCGCGGCAAGGGTGGATCCTGACCACGGCAGGGCCAGGTTCCAGCGGTCCGGTGCGCAGCTTAGGGCCGGCCAAGTCCATGAAGACCCGGCAGGAGCGCCCCAGCGCGCGCTCCGCCTGTTCCAGGTGCTCGATCATGCGGGCCCAGGCGGCGGCATCGTCGTGCGCGCAATTGATGCGCATGCAATCCATGCCTTGCTGAATCAGATGGTGAACCAGAAGATAATCGTCGGCCGCCTCGCTCGGCATGGTGACCATGATCCGCACCGAGCGTCCGTTCGTCGCCGGCCCGAGCAAGGCATCGGTGTGTTCGGCCAGAAGCCGTTCGCCACGGGCGAAATCCAGCGCTTGCGCCCCCGGGGAAAAAGCCTGGCGGCCACCGGGTGTGAGGTAGCCCAGCACCCGCAGCACCGCGTCGACCGATGCCAGGACATTCGCCTCCGCGCGCCCGAGAGAAGACACCCCCATCGCAGCCAGGGCGCGTTGCAGCGGGCGTAGATCACGGCGACGCAGCGCCAGGTAATGCAGGAAATTACGGGCGCTTTCCCGATAATTCGCGTGGATCTCGGCGAGATGCGGCTGCGTCCTGGATTCGCTGGCGACCATGTCCGCACGTATCCCCGCGAGTTCCGTCAGAGCCTGTTCCACGCCCGGCGTATCCGGG
>DONB01000114.1 GCA_003510325.1 Thiobacillus sp.
CGGGCGTGCTGCACGGCAACCGCACCTTCATCCTGCAGGACGAGAACGGCCAGATCATCGAAACCCATTCCATCTCGGCGGGCCTCGACTACCCCGGCGTCGGGCCCGAACACAGCTATCTGAAGGACGCCGGCCGCGCCGAATACGTCGCGATCAACGATGATGAAGCCATGGCCGCCTTCCACGACCTGTGCCGCTTCGAAGGCATCATCCCTGCGCTCGAATCCAGCCACGCCGTCGCCCACGCGAAGAAACTCGCGCCGACGATGAAAAAGGATCAGGTCATCCTGGTGAACCTATCCGGACGCGGCGACAAGGACATCAACACCGTGGCGAAGGTGGCGGGGATTACGCTGTAAGCCTGTCGCCCGTCAATTGAACCGAATCTTTCAGAAGACCGAACCATGAGCCGAATCGGCGAGACCTTTGCCGCGCTGAAAGCGCAAAACAAGAAAGCCCTCATTCCCTTCATCACGGCCGGCGATCCCGGCAAGGGCCTGACGGTGCCGCTGATGCACGTGCTGGTAGAAGCCGGGGCGGACATCATCGAGCTGGGGGTGCCGTTTTCCGACCCGATGGCCGACGGCCCGGTGATCCAGCGCGCATCCGAACGCGCGCTGGCGAACAAGGTGGGGTTGAAGGACGTGCTGGCGATGACGGCGGAATTCCGCAAGAGCAACACCACCACGCCGGTGGTGCTGATGGGCTATGCCAACCCGGTCGAGCACATGGGCTACGAGGCCTTTGCCCAGGCGGCGAAAGCGGCCGGCGTGGATGGCGTGCTGACGGTCGACATTCCGCCCGAGGAATCGGCCGGGGTGTCCGACGTGTTCAAGGCACACGGCCTCGACCCGATCTTCCTGCTGTCGCCGACCACGCCGGAAGCGCGGGTGGAACAGGTGGCAGCGGCCGCAGGGGGGTTCATCTATTACGTGTCGCTGAAGGGCGTCACCGGATCGGCCAATCTCGACACCGATGAAGTCGCAGCGAAGCTCGCCATGGTGCGCAGGCATTGCAGCCTGCCGGTCGGCGTGGGTTTCGGCATCCGGGATGCGGCCACCGCCGAAGCGGTGGCGCGGATTGCCGACGCCGTGGTGGTGGGCAGCCGCATCATCAGCGAGATCGAGACTGCGCCGGAAGGCGAGTGCGTCAATCGCGTCAAGCACCTGGTGGCCGAACTGCGCCGCGGGGTCGACGCTGCATCGAAATAAGGAAAAACACCATGAGCTGGTTCCAGAAAATACTGCCGCCGAAAATCAAGCGCCGGGTCGAGGCGCGCAAATCGATGCCGGAAGGGCTGTGGTCCAAGTGCCCGGCATGCAACGAGGTGCTCTACCGCGCCGACCTCGAAAGCAACCTGGAGGTATGCCCCAAGTGCGGTCACCACCACCGCATCGGCGCCCGTGCGCGTCTGGCCATGCTGCTCGACGCCGAAGGACAGCACGAGATCGGCGCGCAGGTGACGCCGCTCGATCCGCTGAAATTCAAGGACGGCAAAAAATATCCCGACCGCCTGAAGGAAGCGCAGGCCGGCACTTCGGAAACCGATGCGCTGGTGGTGATCGGCGGCAGCATCAAGGCGGTGCCGGCGGTCGCGGCGGCATTCGAATTCAAGTTCATGGGCGGCTCGATGGGCTCGGTGGTCGGCGAACGCTTCGTCCAGGGCGTGGAAGCGGCGATCGAATCGAACTCGGCGTTCGTCTGCTTCTCCGCCAGCGGCGGCGCGCGCATGCAGGAGGGCCTGTTTTCGCTGATGCAGATGGCCAAGACTTCGGCCGCGCTGACCCAGTTGTCGCGCAGCCGCCTGCCTTTCATCTCGGTGCTGACCGATCCCACCATGGGCGGCGTGTCGGCCAGCTTCGCCATGCTGGGCGACCTGATCGTGGCCGAGCCCAACGCGCTGATCGGTTTTGCCGGTCCGCGCGTGATCGAGCAGACGGTGCGCGAGACGCTGCCGGAAGGCTTCCAGCGCGCCGAATTCCTGCAGGAGAAGGGCGCCATCGACCGCATCATCGACCGCCGCCAGATGCGCGACGAGCTTGCCGCCACGCTGGCGATGATGATGGGGCGGCCAGCACTTGCCGCCTAACGCGTGTTGACTCGCCCGGGCCTGCCGCTGGCCGGCTGGCTGGCGCGGCTGGAGCAGTTGCATCCCAGCGCGATCGATCTGGGTCTCGACCGGGTGCGGCGGGTCAAGGATGCGCTCGGGCTCAACCCGGATTTTCCTCTGATCATCGTCGGCGGCACCAACGGCAAGGGCTCGACGGTGGCCTTCCTCGAGGCCATCGCCCGCGCCGCCGGCCTGAAGGTGGGCGCCTACACCTCGCCGCACCTGCTGCGCTACAACGAGCGGGTGCGCATCGCCGGCAGGGAGTCGAGCGATGCCGAGCTGGTGGCTGCATTTGAAAAAATCGATGCCGCGCGCGGCGACACCTCGCTGACCTATTTCGAATTCGGCACGCTGGCCGCGATGCTGCAGTTCCTCGACGCCGGCGTCGACGTCGCCATCCTCGAAGTGGGCCTGGGCGGACGGCTCGACGCGGTCAACGTGTTCGACGCCGACGTCGCCATTGTCACCACCGTCGATCTCGATCATATGGATTACCTCGGCGACACCCGCGAGCAAATCGGTTTCGAAAAGGCGGGCATCTACCGTGCAGGTCGCCCGGCCGTGTGCGCCGACCCGGCCCCCCCCGCCAGCCTGCTCGAGCAGGCGCGGCGCATCGGCGCCGACCTGCGCTGCGTGGAGCGAGATTTTTTCGCGCAGCGCGAAGCGGATCGCTGGACCTATCGCGGCCTCGAGCTTGCCTGGCCGGACTTGCCCCTGCCTGCGATGGCGGGTGCGTTCCAGTTGCGCAACGCCGCCGCCGCGCTGGCGGCGCTGGAAGCCGCGCGGAGCCGTCTGCCGGTGGACGCGGTCGCAATTCGCACGGGGCTGGCCGCGGCGCGGATGCCGGGGCGGTTCCAGCGCATCGCCCGTGAGCCGGATGTCATTCTCGATGTGGCGCACAACCCGGAGGCCGCGCGGGCCTTGGCGGCCACCTTGCGCGAGCAGCCGGTGCCCGGTAGGACGCTGGCGGTGGTTGGGATGCTGGCAGACAAGGACGCGGCGGGCGTATTCGCGGCATTGCAGCCCGAGATCGATGCGTGGTGGACATGCACGCCCGCTTCGTCGCGCGCGCAGGACGCCACGGCGCTGGCCACCCTGCTGCGCGCCCATGCCGGCAAAGCGCCGGTCCGCGTGCAGCCGAATGTGAACGCGGCGCTCGCGGAGGCGCGAAGCGCAGCGTGCGAAGATGATAGAATTCTCGTCTTCGGTTCGTTCTATACCGTTGCCGCCGTGCTCGACCATGCCGCCACCCAGCAGTGAACATGACCTCAAACGCCTCGCCCGGCGCCGCCTGATCGGTGCGGTGGCGTTGACCCTGCTGGCGGTGATCGTACTGCCCCTGCTGCTGGAAGACGAGCCGCCCCCCGCCAGTTCGCTGGCCGTCCGCATGACCGCCGCATCCGATCCGGCTACGCAGCCGGAAGCGACTGACGAACCCGAAGCAGCGGCCGCGCCGGAATCGCTCGCTCCGCCTCCGCCCGTGGCGCCCCCCGCGCCCTTGGCCGAGCCTGCCAGGCCGGCGCCCGCTCCAAAATCCGAACCTGAACCGTCCAAGGCGGCAGTAGTCAAACCCGTGTCCGTTCCGCCGCCACCCAAACCGGCTGCAGCCCCTGCTCCGCAGGCCAAACCTGCAGCGGCCGGCGAGAGCTTCGTGGTGCAACTGGCCGCCCTGTCCGATTCCGCCAAGGCCGATTCGCTTAAGGCGCGTGCAGTCCAGGCCGGATTGCCGGCCTACACCGACACCGTCGGAAAACTCACGCGTGTGCGCGTGGGGCCCTACGCATCGCGCCAGGCCGCAGTGGCAGCCGCGGTCAGGCTGGCTGAAAACGGCATGAACGGGCAGGTGCTCGTGAAATGAGCATGCTCGATGTCATCGTGGTGCTGGTGCTGATCCTCACGGTGGTGCGCGGTCTGATGCGCGGCATGATCGATACGCTGTTTTCGCTGGCGGCCTGGATGCTGGCATTCGTGTCGGGCAAGTGGGGGGCGGTTTTGGTCGCGCCGCTGCTTCCCGTCGGCATCGAAAACCCGGCAATCCGCTATTTCGCAGGGTTTGCGGTGATTTTTCTGGCGGTGCTGATCGGTGTGCTGCTGCTGGGGCATGCCCTGGCCACGCTGGTCAAGGCAGTGGGCCTGGGCAGCGCCGACACCCTGCTGGGCGGGGCGCTGGGACTGGCCAAGGGGCTGGTGATCCTGGTTGGGCTGACGCTGGCCGCCGGGCTGACCTCGCTGCCGCGCACCGAGTTCTGGAAGCAGGCCATGCTGTCGGACAACCTGCAGGCGATGGCGCGTGTCACCATGCCGCTGCTGCCTGCCGACGTGGTGAAGTACGTTCGTTTCGAATAATTTTATGGATGGGTGCACAGCATGTGCGGGGTAATCGGAGTCGTTTCCAATTCGGCAGCCAATCAGCTTTTGTATGACGGGCTGATGGTGCTGCAGCATCGCGGGCAGGATGCCGCAGGCATCGTGACGGCGGAAGAAAGCCGCTTTCACATGCACAAGGGCCAGGGTCTGGCGCGCGACGTGTTCCGCACCCGCGACATGCGCAATCTGCTGGGCGACATGGGGGTGGCGCACGTGCCTNNAATGCGCTATCCCACCGCCGGCAGCGCGTCGTCATCTGCCGAATCGCAGCCGTTCTACGTCAATTCGCCCTACGGCATCGTGCTGGGGCACAACGGCAACCTCACCAATACCCACGAACTCAAGGAATCGCTGTTCCGCGCCGACCTGCGCCACGTCAACACCAACTCGGATTCCGAGGTGCTGCTGAATGTGCTGGCGCACGAGTTGCAGGTGCGCGCGTCGGGCCGCCAGCTGAGTCTGGACACCATCTTCGGCGCCGTGGCCGGGGTGCATGCACGCTGCAAGGGCGCCTATGCGGTCACCGCCTTCATCGCCGGCTACGGCCTGCTGGCCTTCCGCGATCCGCACGGCATCCGTCCGCTGGTGATCGGCATCAACGACCAGGTCGTGCCGCACGAGTACATCATCGCCTCGGAAAGCGTGGCGATCGACACGCTGGGCTTCCGCCTGCTGCGCGACGTGGCGCCGGGCGAAGCGGTGTTCATCGATTACCAGCGCAAGCTGCACAGCCGCCAGTGCAGCGACAAGGCGGTGCTCAATCCGTGCATTTTCGAATACGTCTATCTCGCGCGTCCCGATTCGGTAATGGACGGCGTCTCGGTCTACAGCACGCGGCTCGCCATGGGTGTGTCGCTGGCCGAAAAGATCAAGCGCGAGTTTTCGCATCTCAGGATCGACGTGGTGATCCCGATCCCTGATACCAGCCGGCCTTCCGCACTGCAACTGGCGAACCATCTCAACGTGCCTTACCGCGAAGGCTTCATCAAGAACCGCTACATCGGCCGCACCTTCATCATGCCGNNGTCTACGGCATCGACATGCCGACGCGCAACGAACTCATCGCCAACGGCCGCAGCGACGAGGAGATCGCGCGCGAGATCGGCTGCGATGCGCTGGTCTACCAGGACATCGACGCCATGGTTGCGGCCGTCAGGACGGGCAACCCGGATATTCCCGATTTCGACACCTCGTGTTTCGACGGCCGCTACATCACCGGCGACGTTACGCCGGAATACCTGAACTACGTCGAGGCGGTGCGC
>DONB01000122.1 GCA_003510325.1 Thiobacillus sp.
TCGGCGCTGCCCAGCAGATAGGCGTTGACCTCACGCTGGAGCGTGCCGGACGCGCCTGCGTCGGCAAGCTTCAGAGCATCGGCGGGATCGGCCGGCACCCAACCGAGGCCGCCCAGATACACCTCCGCCCGGGTATGCAATGCCTGCGTGACATCGCCGGCAGCCCCGAGCGCGGGCGCGAATCGCGATGGCGCGGCGCGGATGCCGAGCACTGTGCGCGCCGGCAGGCCCGCGGCGCGGCACAAGGCCACCAGCAGCGAGTTGATGTCCACGCATTTGCCGCAGAATTCACCGGCCGCCAGCATGGCAGGCACATCGCCCAGGCCGCACCAGGCGACATCGAAACGGCGTTGGGCGTGCGCCAGAACCCAGTCGTAGAGCGCGCGGAGCTTGTCCGCTGGCGAGTCCATGCCCTGCGTGATCGACTCGGCACGGATGCGGACCTCGCCCGCGACCGGCAGATGCGCGCTCGCTTCCAGGTAGCGGCGCGCCTCCTCGGGTAGCGGGGCGTCTGCGCGTGCCTGCGCGAGGTCGTAGTCCGCCTCCTGCGTTTCCACCCGCGTGGCCACGGTCAATTGGGGATCATCCTGGACGCCCGGCCAGTGTACGAACAGAATCGGTGCGCCATGCACCGGATCGTGGTGGAGTGCAAGCTCGGCATGGTTGCCGGCGCTTTCAAGCGCAAGCCGGCGCTGCTGCGGCGTGTCCTGCGGCACGGGAAGCCACAGGGCGAGATCCCGGAAGCGTCCCTGCAGCGCCAGCTGGAAACTCAGATCGGTATGCACGGTGGACTCCGTTTCAGTGCCCGGCCGGGCGGCTGGCGCGCGCGTGGGCCTCGAAGCCGCCCTTGGCTTTCCAGCCTTCGATGCCGTCCTGCAGCACTTTGACGTTGTCGTGGCCCAGCAGGCGCAGCGCGAACACGGCTTGGGCGGACAGCGAGCCGGAGTTGCAATACATCACCACCATGCGGTCCTTCGGCAACTCGGCACGGCGCGCCACCGCCTGGCGCCAGTCGATGTTGATCGCGCCGGGGATATGCTCCTTCGCGTACTGCGCGGCGTCGCGGGCATCGACGATGAAGACCTTCTTCCAGTCCTCCTTCGGGATCTGCTCCGGCCAGATCAGGCTGCTGCCGTACTCGGCGAAATCCATGTAGCCGGACAGCGCGTCAACCACGGCGGGGTTTTCTTCAGCATGGACCGGCCCGGCAAGCAAGGCGAGGCTGGCAAACAGTGAAATCAGTGTTTTATTCATGAGGCATTCTTCCTATTTATTAATGAATGATTATTCGACTGCGGGATTAAGACGCGGGTGGGTTTCCTCGCACGCCAGCAGGACGATCAGACCCGAGACGAACATCGCGGCCGCGGTGAACCAGAAGCCCGCCTCGATGCCGCCGGCGAGTGCCGCGACCGCGCCCANNAGCGCCATGCCGAAGCCCATCACCGCCGCGGCGAACGACCACCACAGCTCGCCTTCGCCCAACAGCACCAGCGCAACGCCGGCGCCGCACAGCCACATGCCCCATACGATCGGTTTCTTGCGGCCGATGCGATCCGACAGGTGACCAGTGAGGAACTGCGAGATGCCCCAGACGAAGCCGTAGACGCCGACCACCCAGCCGATGCCGGCGAGCGAAAGGCCGTGCTGGTACAGATACACCGGAAAGAACACCCACACCAGCGCGTCGACGAACTTCTCCACCAGCCCGGCCTGGCTGACCGACGCCAGACGCGCATCGCGCCAGGACATCAGGGTGAACACTTCCCAAGTGCCGGGCTTATCGGAAATATTGGCGGGGTAGCGCGGCTTCGGACCGGTCATCAGCCCGGCAGCGTGCTTCTTGCCTTCGGCATGCGCCCACGGCAGGGTGTCCTTCACCCACAGCAGGGTCAGCAGGCCAGCCAGAGCCACCACCGTAAGGCCGAAAATCATCAGACCTTCACGCGGCCCGTAGGCCGTGGCCAGATAGCCCGTCACGATGCCCGCCACCGCCACGCCGAAGTAGCCAGAGAATTCGTTGAGGCCGATGGTCAGCCCGCGCTGGTCGGCGGTGGTAAGGTCAAGCTTGGACGTCTGCGTCATCGACCAGGCGAGGCCCTGGTTCACCCCAAGCAATACGGTCGCCGCCACGATCCAGCTCCAGCTCGGCGCGTACAGGATCATGAAGGGAATCGGCACGGCGGCAAGCCAGCCAATGAACAGTACTTTCTTGCGCCCCAAGCGTTCGGACAGCCGCCCGGCGACGAAGTTGAGTGTGCCCTTGACGAAGCCGAAGGCGGTGACGAAGGCCATCAGCATCATGAACGAGCCCTTGGCNNACGGTGCGGAACATGCCGATGGTGAGACCGACGAAGAACACCTGCACCACAAGATGCGCGAACTGCGCGAGGTTGACGCGGATGCCAAACTGGAAATCCGGCAAGATGGTACGGGTCGTTGTCATTACAGTTGCACTCCAAATTTACGCAGAACGAATTCGCGCGGGACGCTCATGCGTCGGGCGCTATCAGGGTTTGGCGCGCGGCGGCTTGAGGTGCGCGCCGTAGCCGGATTTCTTGACGACTTCGATCAGCTTGGCCGGACTGGTCTTGGCGTCGTCGTAGCGAATCACCGCTTCGTCGGGGTCGCGGGTGACCTTGACCTCGTCAACGCCGTCGGCGAAATCCAGCGCGGTCTTGACCGTAACCGGACACATCGCGCAGTACATGCCTTCCAGCACCAGGGTCACGCTGCGTGGGGCGGCCTGGGCAGAGAAGCCGGTGCCCAGCAGGAGCGCGAATGCGGTCGCGGGAATGATTGTCTTCAAATGCATGGCGATTTCTCCTAGGCCAGCAGCAGGCGCGGCAGAATTTCAGGCAACAGAACAACTGTCGTTACCGTGGCGGCGACCGCCCAGAATGCAATGCGCTGCATGCGCATCAGGCGCGGGTTNNCGGTAGAGCATGTAGCCGCTCCAGGCCAGAAAGGCCGCCGTGGCCGCGAGCAGGTAGGGCTTGAACGGATACTGCGCGCCCAGACCCGACACCCACACCCCGCCGACGCCCAGCAGCACCAGAACCAGCGGACCCAGGCAGCAGACCGAGGCGAGCAGGGTGCCGATCAGTCCGCCGGCCAGCCCCAGTTTTACTTTTCCGGCTTCGTCCATGGCGAATCCCTAGGCGGCGATGTTGGCCGCGACCATCTTGTTCATCTCGGCCGGGCGCGGCGGAATATCGCTGGTGAGGAAGCGCACGAACTCGTCCTTGCTGTTGATATGCAGGCNNCACACACGCTGCCCGCCTGATGGCCGGGGAAAATCTCGGTTTCGTCGGGCAGCGTCAGCAGCTTGGCGTGGAGCGAGTCGAACAGCATGCCGGCCATCGCCTGCTCGCGGCCAGCCAGATCGGGGCGGCCGGCGCTACCGACGAACAAGGTGTCGCCGGTGATGACGAACCAGGGCTGCTCGGCGCGGCGCTTGTCGGTCACCGTCAAGCAGATGCTGTCCATCGTGTGGCCGGGCGTGTGCAGCACCTTGATCACCACATTGCCGGCCTCGATCGTCTCGTTGTCGGTCAGCGGGGTGAAGTCGAACTTCACCACGTCCGCATCGCTCTCATGCAGGCAGTATTTGGCGCCGGCCAGCTTCGCCAGCGCACGGCCGCCGGAATAGTGGTCGGCGTGCACGTGGGTGTCGATCACATGGCTGATGATGACATTGGCCTTTTTGGCTTCTTCGACGAACCACTCCTCGTCTCCCGCCACCACGTCTACCGCCACCGCCTTGCCCAGCGAGCCGCAACCGAAGAAATAAGAGAGGGAAGATTCTTTTGTCGCAAGTTGTTTGAAAAACATGGAGGTCTCCTTGGATATGTAATGGAATAGAAAAGAGGTCAGGGCTGGGTCACATCAAGGTCAGGCCAGCGGCAATCCCGCCGCCTGCCATTCCGCCGTGCCGTCGGCGATCTTCTGCGCGCGGTAGCCGAGTTCTTTCAGCAGCGCCACCGCTTCGGCTGACATCATGCAGNNCAGAACGGCCCGCGGCAGTAGGCGACGATGTCCTTGTCGGCGGGCAGTTCCTTGATGCGCTGACGGATTTCGTCGAGCGGCATCGAGCGCGCAAACGGCAGATGGCCGTTGTCGTATTCAGCGGATGGGCGCACGTCGATCACCACCACGTCGCCGCGTCGCGCCTTGCTCATCAGCGAACGCCGCGTTTCGGCGTCGAGCTTTTCCGGCGCGGCAAAAATCCGCTCCATTTCCACCTTGAGTTCGACCAGATGCTCTTCGGCCACCGTGCGCAGGTTGACCCACAGCGCGCTCACGTCGCTGCCGGACAGGCGATAGGCGATGAAGCGTCCGTCGCGCTCCGCCACCACCAGCCGCGCGGCCTTCAGCACCTTGAGGTGCGCGCTCGCCAGCTTGATGTCGATGCCGGCCTCGGCCGCCAAGGATTCCACGGTTTTCTCCCCCTGCGCCAGGATTTCCAGCAGTTCCAGCCGCTTGGGGCTGGAGACCGCCTTGCCGATACGGGCGACTTCTTCGTAGAGAAGGTCTTTGGTTTTGCGTTTATTCATATTCTAATAATCTAACGATAATTAGAATATGTCAATAGGCACAAAACAACCATTCCTTGCAAAAGGTACCGTACCCACCAGGAAGGGCAGCTCTTCGGCCTTAAAAGTTACCAGTAACTTCACGGTCCCTGCCATGCAAAGATGGGGCGGTTCAATTCCACGTCTCACTAATACATGTCCGCAGTTCGGATCAGGTTGCTCTTGGCCCTTGCGCTGTCGCTGGGGGTTCACGCAGGCCTGCTGACGCTGTGGAGGATCCAGACCCCGCCCCATCCCCCATCGGCAGTCCCGGAGCCCTTGCAGGCAAGCCTCATGGTCGCGCCTGTCCAGGAGATGAAACCTGCCCGCATCGAACAAGTGGCTTCCATATCTGCGGACCATTCCGCGAAACCTCGCCCCCAACCCGC
Organism: Thiobacillus sp.; assembly: GCA_003510325.1. Taxonomy (GTDB): domain Bacteria; phylum Pseudomonadota; class Gammaproteobacteria; order Burkholderiales; family Thiobacillaceae; genus Thiobacillus. Next base: position 4,964 of record DONB01000122.1, read on the forward strand.
CATCCCGACGACGCCAGTCGTGGAGGAAATGGAACGTGCTCGCGTCGCGGATTCCGCCTCGCCCCTTCCCACGCCAGTGAAAGAGCTTGCCAGCATGCCGGCGCCGCCCGCGCCCACCGCGGAGGAATGGCAGCTCGCCTCCACCTACACGCTCAAGAACAGCAAGCGCTACCGATACAACTGGGGCCAGCAGGTGCGCAGCATGATGGGAACTGCAGTGGAGGGACTTCAGCAGGGCCTGGTTCGATTCCGTATCGAGATCGCACCCGACGGAAAGCTCGCTAAGGTGGAAGTGCTTTGGTCAACCTCGGAGATAGCCGAAAAGCTGGCCCTGCAAGCGATTCGATTCCTGCCGCCGCTGCCGCCCACTCCGACGGGAAAGCCGCTCGTCTTCGAGAAGACCATCGCATTTGTGCCGTTCGAGACGGGCTGGCCGCCGATCTACAAGTACGACTGCCTTCCGGATCCCCCGTCTTTCAATAACCCGTTCGCGTGGAACGGTTCCGCGCCCCAGCGCGCTTCGCAAGACCATCATGAAAACGCTTCGTCATCNNCGGACTCACAGACCGAGTGCCCCGATGCCGGGCCGGACTCCATCGAAGCGGAAGAAAAGGACATGGAACGCCAATTCAAGGAATGGGGAGCGGTGCGATTGAATGGGGCCGATTGATTTTTTTCGGGATGACGGATTTGGCCGAGGACTTGCCGTTCATGCCAACCTTTAAGTATATGCCGTGCCTGGATGCCGGTGGGTGAAATCAAGCCTGTGGACATTGCAGTCACAAGAAATACGGTACAGGCAATGAAGCCGCAAGGGGCTACCTTCTGCTACTTGTGGATGCTCAAAGATTCCAGATTCCTGCATACCGAGACGCTCCATAACGGCACGCGACCTGCGGTTGTGGATGGTGGTGAAGGAGACAATCTCCGGCAGAGCTAGTGACTGAAAGCTACGCGAAGAGCACCTTTTGCAGCCTCAGAAGCGAATCCCTTACCCCAGTACTGAAACGCCAAACGCCAGCAGCGCCGGTTGCGTCGTTGTTGAACCGGGCATCGAAGCTGGATAAATCCAGTTCGTGATCGATGAGGTGATTGAGTGCGTGTTCGAAGCTGCCCGTAAGCAGTTGCCGTTGCAGATCTACGGCAAGGAAACGCGGGCTGGGTGTCGATGTGTTTGTAGCGCGCCATGCGGTCGGTGCCATCATGTATTCAATGACGCGATGTTGATGCAGGCAGGGGGCTAGGGCAAGATGCGGAGATTGATATTTTTGGGGCTTTTTCTACAGCCTCGTTAGGGACACGCTGAACAAATCAGCGATTGATCGATGACGAACCTGTTCAGCCGAAGTGTTCCAGAGAGCGTGACGATTCGAGGACCGATCCGCTCGTTGAGCCCCTCAGTGGCTCGGCATTTCGCGCTTGACCGGTGGAATTCACCCGCTTTCGCTATCTCAGGACGCACCTTGGGCGTGAAGTGCAAACAACCGCCGCTTGGCGATCAACAGATTCGCCAGGCCAAACAGCGTGAAGAGTTGTGCGGCGTTCTTCGCCAGTCCGCGGTAACGTGCCTTCTTCAATGCAAACACGTTCTTGACGATGTGGAAGGGGTGCTCGACCTTGGCCCGGATGCTGTCCTTGAGTTGCTCGGCCCGTTCACGCAGTCGTCCGCTCTCGCTGTCCGGCAGCGCACGGCGCTTGCCCGGCCGCAAGGCCACGTGCCAGGTCACGTCACTGTCCTGGTTCTCTTCCCGCTTCTCGACACCCTGATAGCCCGCATCGCCTAAGACCGTCGTCTCTTCGCCATGCAGCAGGGCAAGGGAAGGCGGATCAGCTTGTATAGCATGCAGGGGATAGGCCTCAGAAGAGTTCCTGTTCCAGGGTCTGGTAAACAAAATTAGCGTTGATCCAGTGGTTAAGTTCATAAAGCGGCCACGACTCGAATTCCTTGATGCCCGACATCCGCACCGCGTCCTGCAGGGATTGCCCCTGCAGGATGGCGGCGCGGATTTTTTCCGTCAGCGTGTCGACATAGCGCCGTGTGTTGCTGACCATCGGGAACGGCGCAGTCTGGGGCGCGCCGTGGCCAGGCACCATCAGGCCGACATCGGGGAATTTCTTGTCGATCCAGTCCTGCATGGCGTCAATCTCGTTCACGTGACCATCGCCGATGAAGGTGACCCGGCCATTGAAGGCCAGATCGGAAATCCACAGGATACGGTCTTCCTTCTGCCACATCACCAGGTCTCCGTGTGAATGATGGGAACCCGTGTCATAGATCTCGAAAGTCTTGCCGCCGAGCTTCACCGATACATGCGCTGGATTGCCACCGCCGATCAGGAGGTCGGGCACGACGGCATGGAAGTGGTACATCTCCCTGGGCAGAAATACCTTGCGGTAGGCGACGGAGCGCTCGATCGTAGGCGTATAGACATAATCCTCGGTGCCGGCGTGGCTGATGATGCGGATATCCGGAATGTCGGCGAAGGCCGAAGCGCCAAAGTAATGGTCGGGATGTGCGTGGGAAATGACGAGATAGCGTATGGGTTGACTTGTCACTTCACGGATCGCGGCAATCATGCGGCGGCCCAGGCTGGGGGTGCCCAGCGCATCCAGTACCAGCACGCCGTCGCGGGTGACGACAAAGCCGGCATTGCCGTTGAATCCGCGGTTGACCCCGTCGACCTCGGCGATGTTGCCGAAAAAGAAATAGGTATCCGGTGCGATCTTGTAATAGGGCAATGGTTGGGCATCCGGAACGTTCGCCTGGATGACGTAAACCGGCGGACGCGGGCTGTTGATCGCTTCCTTCGGCATGAAGACCTTGGCTGGATCGGTGCCGNNCCTCTGGCGGTACCTCGATGGGAACCAGCCTGGCGGCCGTCGCGGCAACCGGCAAGAGCAGGCTCAGAACCAGTGTGATCGCTCGCATGATGGTCTCCTCATTCAATTTTTACGCTTGATGGTAAGCGAATGATTTGAAAGAAGACAAACCCTTTCAAAAATCAGGTCTGCTGCGGATATGGCAGCATTGCGGCCCGTTCGCTTGCTGTGGAAGAAAAAAAATGGGCAACCGATAATAACTTACGCACGGGGATGTGCATGGCCTGTCACGCCACATTCCGGGCGCAAGAATCTTTCCCTTCTTATCTCCGCCTGCTGCTCGACCACATGGTCAAGGCAGTAAACGAGGGCCAGGATCTGCACGCGGCTACCTTTCCAGATAAGCGTGCTGGGTTACGCCGGTCCTTCGGCCAGCGCCACCAATCTGATCTTCAACCTCTACGCCACGCCGGGCGGCGTCTGGCGCTACGCCCGCGACGGTCGCATGGCCTGGGCCGCTGGCCCGGCTGATCATCCTGGGTACCCGGCCGGCGGTGGTGCTGGGTTTCTACCTGCACACCCTATATTTTCCGGACGTGGCCCGCTTCAAGCTGTTCGTCGGCGCCATTCTGCTGTTCCTGGCCTGGCGGCTGCTCTCGGAGTTCGCGCCCTGGGCGAAGCATCGGCACGCTCCGGGGCCAGCTGGTGGCGGGCACGCCGCGCCGGACTGGGCGTTGGGAACGCCGTTTGGTCTGGCGGTCTGGCGGGGATGTACTTGAGCGCGGCCACACAAAAGCACATCCCACAAAGGGTGCTCAAAATCGGGTTGGGGATCCTGCTGAGCGGTCTGGGTGGAATGTATCTATGGCCGTTACGTTGATCTGCCCGCCACGGGCACGACCGTCAGCCAGCACGCAGGATGCACTCGGATTGAATTACCGCAACTGACTTTGCAGCGGCTACACAGACGCGTTATCACTTGTGAACAGTGTGGGCAATAATCGAGCCATTGATTTTGAACCTACAGAGCCCGCCTGCATCACCTCGGTACTGCACGTGCATTGGCCATCTGTGTCGCAATACGCCTTTCAGCGTTCTCGTCTTGGCATGAACCGTAGATACTATTTACCTGCACCATTTACCAAACCGACAATAGCGAAGCACATCACCATCGATCCGGGGGAAAATCCATGCACATGAACCGTCGCGAGTTCCTGCAACTACTCGCTGTCGCCGCAGCGTCCGGCATGGCACTGGACAGCAAGTCCGCCCTGGCCGGCAACGCGCCCGCCAATTTCTACGACGTACCGCGCCACGGCAACGTCTCGCTCATGCACTTCACCGACTGCCACGCCCAGTTGACGCCGGTGTGGTTCCGCGAGCCCAACGTCAACCTGGGCGTCGGCGCCTCCATGGGTAAGGCGCCGCACCTGGTCGGTCAGTACCTGCTAAAGCAATACGGCATCAAGCCCGGCAGCGCCGAGGCCCACGCATTCACCTACCTCGACTTCACCGAAGCCGCCAAAGTCTACGGCAAGGTCGGCGGTTTCGCCCACCTGAAAACCCTGGTCGACAAGCTGCGTGCGCAACGCCCTGGCGCCTTGTTGCTCGACGGCGGCGACACCTGGCAAGGTTCGGCCACCTCGCTGTGGACCAATGCGCAGGACATGGTCGACGCCGGCATCAAGCTGGGCGTCGACATCATGACCTCGCACTGGGAAGCGATGTTTGGCGCTGAGCGCGTGATGGAAATCGTCAACAAGGACTTCAAGAAGGCCGGCGTGGATTTCGTTGCGCAGAACGTCGTTACCAACGACTTCGGCGACCAGGTGTTCAAGCCNNCTGTCGCACAACGGCATGGACGTCGACCTCAAGATGGCCTCGCGCGTCACCGGCGTCGACGCAATCTTCGGCGGCCATACGCACGACGGCGTGCCGCAACCGGTCAAGGTCAAGAATGCCAAAGGCATCACGCTGGTGACCAATGCCGGCTCCAATGGCAAGTTCCTCGGCGTGATGGACTTCGAAGTCAAAAGCAAGCGCGTTGAGAGCTTCAAGTACCGTCTGCTGCCGGTGTTCTCCAACCTGTTGCCCGCCGATCCGGCGATGGACGCCTATATCAAGAAAGTGCGTGCACCGTATGAGGCGAAACTGAACGAGAAACTCGCCGTCACCGACGACTTCCTGTATCGCCGAGGCAACTTCAATGGCACCTGGGATCAATTGCTGGTCGATGCGCTGATGGAGGTCAAGGGCGCAGACGCTGCCTTCTCGCCCGGCTTCCGCTGGGGCACCACCCTGCTGCCGGGCGACCCCATCACCATGGAACGCCTGATGGACCAGACGGCGATCACCTACCCCTATACGACGCTCAACAACATGACCGGCGAGACGATCAAGTCCGTCATGGAAGATGTCTGCGACAACCTGTTCAACGCCGATCCCTATTACCAGCAGGGTGGCGACATGGTACGCGTGGGCGGCATCGAATACACCGTCAACCCAAATGCGACGATCGGCAAGCGCATTTCCGACATGCGCATCAAAGGCAAGCCGGTCGATGCGCACAAGACCTACAAGGTCGCCGGCTGGGCGCCAGTCGCCGAAGGCGTCACCGGCGAACCGATTTGGGATGTCGTCGCCACCTATCTGCGCGACAAGAAAGTGATCAAGGGCCTGAAGCTGAACGAGCCCAAGATCGTCGGTATCGGCAAATCCAACCCGGGTATCGCCGACTATAAGGGCGGGGTGTCCTGAGTTTAAGAAGCACGAAAAACAAGGGGCGCAAGCCCCTTTTTCATTTTGCGTAAACGCCTCGTGAATGTAAGCATATCTAATCGCGCGCCCGGCCCGATCAGCCTGCCCTGCCCCGTCTAGCTCGTGACCGTGAGCCTGTATGCCTGCGGCGTTTCCCAGCCTGAAGACAGGCGTCTCCTCTCCTCACCACACGACACTCAAGAGCCATCCCGCGGCACCGCCGCCCATTACAACCAGCCACGGCGGGAGCTTCCAGAACATCAGCGCGACAAGNNGCCGAATCGCGTTCCCGAATATTGCCGATCGACGTTGAGGAGGAGGAATGGAGTGGCATAGCCTTGTTCGCCGTTTAGACAGGGCTATCGCTGCGAAAGCGACCAGCGATTCTGTCCTTCATGATTAAGTCCGGATTGTAGTTCGTTTCCCTTATCGCCAAAAGCCCACCACAAGCCAAGATATGCGACGGTATGGCTCTCGCCGCTGACGCTTCGCCCCACGGAAAACAACAGATTGAAGTCCGGCGTGAATTTATAGAAGCCTCCGACATTCAGGAGGGTGGTCGCCTGGCCGTCGACAGCATCCCTGCCATGCGCGAACACCTCCCCGCCCAGCGTCCATTTCTCGCCGATATCCTTCTGCACCAGCCACCCCGCGAAGGGATAGTTTTTTTGGCCCGCCGCGCGATTGACAACATACCCGGCGCCGCCATACGTGGTCCATTCACCCCATCCCTTCTGAATCCAGACGGGTAATCGCCACCAGGTCCTGCCGTTGCCCAGTCCTTTGCTGGAATCCCCTGTTGCAAGCTCGGCCATGGGGAAAATGCCGATTTGCGGGGACGATCCTGTTTCCTGGACGAAGCGATACTTCACGCCAATTTCCACATCGCCTATCCCCGACGCCGCGGGCGTGTCGTTCGGCGCACTGCGGGCGAACGGAACGACAAGATGCAGTTGCGTGTTGGGGAGCACGCCATAGTTGAATTCGAAAGCCGGGATCGCACTGTCTTTCCCATCCCTGGCCTTGTCCTGGGTGGAGAAGACATAGAACTCGCTGTGCTTGTAATCGACCGGCGCCGGGTCGTCGGTCATGAAAGGCGGGCCAGCCATGGCCTGACCTGCAATCAGCCCCAGTGCCGCAATGACCGGACGCACGATCGCGCGTATTTCGAGTGAATTCGTTTTCATGATCTCACGCTCCTTTGCTTGAGGTTGATTGATGTCGGGCGCGCCCTCGACAAGGCGAGCACCCAGGCCGCACGCGTATCCGCATCGTCAGACGACGCCTGGCCGTAGCATTGCGCCTCCAGCGCGGCCACCAGCTTTTCATCCACGCAACGCCCCGTTTCCAGCTGCATCCTCCGCTGCCATGCGCCCAGGCTGGGCGCTTCCGGCTGGCCGGTCAGCGAGAACCGGCGCACCGCGTGCGCCAGTTCCCGCGTATCCGTCGCGGCCCGAATCGCGCGTCGACCCCGCCGCCGCGCCAAGCGCCAGCGCACCATGCGGCGAAGCATCCAGCCGGCGGCGATCAGCAGCACCGCCGCCACCCCGGCAGCGGCGACCTGCCTTGCAAGCCGCCAGCGCGGATCGAACACGTCCAGCGCCTTGCCGGGAATCGCGACGCTGGCCGGCTGACCGCGCGCGGCGTCGTACCACGGCAAACGCAGCGTCGGCACGATCACATGACCATCGACACGCGGTTGCAGATAAAGCGTGATCCGGTAGCGCGACAGCGGCGAATCGACGGTGTCCATCGGCACCGTCTCGATCAGCGGCGGATACACGCCCAGCGCGGGCGAATCGCGCAGCTGCAGGTCGAGCAGCGCCTNNCGACGCGCCAGGCCAGCGGACGCTGCAGCGGCCAGCGCGCGGGCAGGAGATCGGCATTCACCTGCGGCGCGACCGGCGGTACGTGCGCCGGCAACCAGGCCGGCAGAGCCAACGCGCGGTAGCTCATTTCCGCCCCGGGGAAACGCAGGCGTTCGCCGAAACGGCTGGCGTCGAGCATGGAAACGGCCACCGTGGCGGCCGCGCTTCGGGTCGCCAACAAGGCCCAGTAATAGCGGTGCAGGGTACAGGGTTCGCCGTCCTGCATGCCTTGGCCTTCGTCTTCGCCCAGTTCGCGCAACAGGCGCCCTGCCGCGATCGGCATGGTCGGACGGCGCCATTGCAGGCTGCCGTCGTCGCAGATGGACAGCGTCAGACGCGCCGGCTCGTTCACCCGGGGTTCGGCGGGCGCGAGCGTCCAGTGCGCGGTCACACGCGGCACGGTGGCGCTACCGTCGGCCACCGTCAGCGGCAGCGCGGTGCTCCGCCGGCCTTCGATGGATAGCGCCGGTACGCTGAGCGCCCCCGCCCTGCGCGGGTACAGCGTCAGCACCAGCGTGTCGCCCTCCGCATCCTGGCTGCGCGTACGCGAAAACACATCGAACGCCCCATCGAGCGGGGCCGTGTCCAGGTTGTCGAGATCGGCTTCGTGCGATTGCAGGGTCAGCGTGACGGCCTCGCCCAGCGCCGCCGTCGATTTGTCCAGCTTCGCCGTCAGCGCGGCCGCGTGGGCCACGCCGCACGCGAGCAGCACCCATGCGACGATCAGCCTCACCATGCCGGCCGCTCCCCGGCCTTGCCGCGCGCATCCTGCTTGAGCAGATTCCGCAGCATCGTCTGCGGGCGATCCCGCAGGCGATCCATCTTCTTCAGCCCGGAGGGCGCGAGCCGGCTGTCGACGCCGATCCCGGCCTGCGATCCGCCCGGCGCGCCGGCGCGCGCGCCCTCTCCCTGCGCCTGGCCGCGCTCGACCTGCATGCCGGGCGCCACGGATTCCGGCTCGTCCGGCGTGCGGCCATTCGCAGTGTCGGTCTGGATATGGCCTTCGGCCAGAATGCCATGCCGAGCACGCAGATCGCTCTGCATCGGCGCGTCGCGCGACTGGCGCTGCAGCTTTTGCCAGGCGGTTTCCAGATTGACACGGGCACGGGAATCCGCGGGTCGCATGCGCAGCACGACCTGGTAAGCCTCGACGGCGGCCTGCCATTGCCCGCGCGCGTAGTGTGCGTTCCCCAGGTTGTAGAGCGCGTCGGCGCGTTCACCGTCATTTGCCGCCAGCAGCAGGGCGGCGCCGAAATGCCGCGCCGCCGCCGCGTAGTCCGCCTGCCGCCAGGCGGCGGCGCCCGCGCCGATCTGGCCGGCGTAGCCGCCAAGCTGCGCATACAGGGTTTGCGCGCTGGCATAGCGTTTGGCCTGCCATGCCTGCCAGGCCGCCGCCTCGTCGGCCTGCGCGGGCCGCGGGATGAAGGCGGCAAACAGGATTACCCCGGCGACGACGGCCACCGCGCGACGCGGCAGATACACCGCCATAAAGAGCACCAGCGCCGGCGCCAGACACCAGGCATAAAGTTCCTGCCAGGCGCGTACTGACCCGGCCGCCACCGGGTCGCCCGGCAGCGCGGCAATCCCGCCGTCGTGCAGGGCCGCCCAGTCGCCGTTGCCATCGACGGCCTCGACGAAGCGGCCGCCGGTCGAACGCGCCCATTGGCCATATGTCGTCGTATCCATGCGGCTCAGCACCCGCACGCCGTCGCGCTCGGCAAACCCGCCATCGGGCAGCGGCACCGGCGCGCCGGCCTCGCTGCCCACGCCCAGCACGAACAAGGGCAGATGCGCGTTGCGCAATGCGTCCACGGCCGCCTGCGCGCCGGGTTCGACGCTGTCGCTTTCGGCATCGCTCACCAGCAGCACTGCCTTGGCGTGCCCGGGCGCGGCGGCGAGTTGCGCGCGCGCCAGGTCGAGCGCCGCCGCCAGATTCGTGCCCGGTGCTTCGACCAGGTGCGAATCGACCTGGTCGAGCGCGCGCCGCAGCAGATCGATATCGTCGGTCGGCGGCAGCAGCACGCCCGCCTCGCCTGCGTAGACGATCAAGCCGACGCGTTCGCCCTGAAGACGCGGCAGCCAGTCCAGCAATTCGAGCCGCGCGCGCGCCAGGCGATCCGGAACAATGTCGCTGGCGTGCATCGATGCCGACACGTCCAGCGCCACCATCACCGTGACGACATGACGCGGTGCGATCTGCCCTTCGCGCCAGTCGAGCGGCAGGCGCGGGCCCGCCGCCGCCAGCGCCAGCAGGACCCAGGCCAGGGCATGCGCCAGCGCGCGCGGCCAAGCGTCGCGCTTCGCCGCCGACAGGCTGGCCGCCCACGGCNNCAGCCACAACCACAGCGGCTCGCGCCAGAGGAGATTCGCCCACACGTCCATCATGCCGTGCGCCTCAGGATCCATCCCTGCGCGGCGACCAGCGCGATTGCCGCCAGCGCCAGCGCCAGCCAGTACCACTCGCGCAACTGGCGGTGGCGGGCGGGCGACGCCAGCGTGGGCTCGAGCCGGCCCACCGCCTGGATCACCCGCGTGGCGTCGGCGGCGCTGCGGATGTCGTCGTAATGCCCGCCGGTGAGGCGCGCCAGATCGGCCAGGCCCGGCTGCGGATTGGGGTCGGCGCGCGCAGCACGGCCGGCCGCATAGGGATCGCTGCCGAATTGCAGGGCATGGATCGCCACCCCGGCCTGATGCGCCACGGCCAGCGCTTCGGCCGGCGTCAGGGTGCCGGCGTTGTTGTCGGCGCC
>DONB01000240.1:0-5410 GCA_003510325.1 Thiobacillus sp.
GAGGCGCACGAGCGCAGCCTCAACATCGATTTCCTGCTCGGTTATCTGAAAACGCTGGTGGAGAAGCGCAGCGACCTGCGCGTGGTGATCACCTCGGCCACCATCGACGCCGAGCGCTTCTCGAAGCACTTCAACGACGCGCCGGTGATCGAGGTGTCGGGGCGCACCTACCCGGTGGAAATCCGCTGGCGGCCGATCGAACGCGAGGAGCCGGCTGCGCCGGCCAAGGGCGAGCGCGAGAAGAAGGATAAGGACGCCCCCGACCAGATCGCCGCCATCCTCGACGCCACCGACGAACTGGCGCGGCTCGGCTCCGGTNNCCCTGGTTTTCCTGCCGGGCGAGCGCGAAATCCGCGACACCGCCGAGGCGCTCAGAAAACACCACCCGCCCGGCACCGAAATCCTGCCGCTGTTCTCGCGCCTGTCGGTGGCCGAGCAGGACGCGATCTTCAAGCCCACGAATGCGCTGCGGCGCATCGTGCTCGCCACCAACGTCGCCGAAACCTCGCTCACCGTGCCCGGCATCCGCTACGTGATCGACCCCGGCACCGCGCGGGTGAAGCGCTACTCGGCACGCAACAAGGTCGAGCAGCTCTTGATCGAGAAGGTCTCGCAGGCCTCGGCCAACCAGCGCGCCGGGCGCTGCGGCCGGGTCGCCGACGGCGTCTGCATCCGCCTCTACGACGAGGCCGACTTCGGCAACCGTCCGCGCTTCACCGATCCCGAACTGCTGCGCTCCTCATTGGCCGGGGTCATCCTGCGCATGAAGTCGCTGGGCCTCGGCGACGTGGTGGGCTTCCCCTTCATCGACCCGCCGAGTTCGCGCCTCGTCACCGACGGCTACCAGCTGCTGGCCGAGCTGCACGCGCTCGACGAGCAGGGGGCTTTGACCAAGATCGGCGTCAAGCTCGCCAAGCTGCCGCTCGATCCGCGCATTGCCCGAATGCTGTTGGCTGCCGAGCAGCAGCGCTGCGTGCGCGAAGTGCTGATCATCGCCAGCGCGCTGTCGGTGCAGGATCCGCGCGACCGCCCGATGGAGCGCGCGCAGGCGGCCGACGAAAAGCACAAGCTGTTCGCCGACGAACGTTCCGACTTCATGGGCTGGCTCAAGCTGTGGCGCTGGTACGAGGAGCAGGTGCAGCACAAGAAGACCAACCGCCAGTTGCAGAGCTTGCTTACGGACCATTTCCTGTCGCCGCGGCGGATGCGCGAATGGCGCGACATCCACGGCCAGCTCCATGCGCAGATGGCCGAACTCGGCCTGAAGGAGAACGACAAGGACGCCGGTTACGACGCGATCCATCAGGCGCTGCTCACCGGTCTTCTGGGCAACATCGGCTTCAAGTCCGACGACGCGAAGGCACGCCCCAAGCCCGGCGAGGGCAACTACCAGGGTGCGCGCGGCATCAAGCTGTCGATCCACCCCGGCTCCGCGCTGGCGAAGAAGGGCCCGAAGTGGATCATGGCGGCCGAGCTGACCGACACCGGGCGGTTGCTCGCGCGCACCGTCGCCGAGGTGCGGCCGGAATGGATCGAGGCCGCGGGGCGCCATCTATTGACGCGCATGTTCATCGAGCCGCACTGGGAACAGGACGGCGCGCGGGTGGTGGCGTTCGAGCGCGTGAGCTTGTACGGCATCACCCTGGTGCCGCGGCGCAAGATCCACTACGGCCCGATCGATCCGGTGCTGTCGCGCGAGCTGTTCATCCGCGGCGCGCTGGTGGCCGGCGAATACGACACGAAGGCGCCGTGGTTCGCGCACAACCGCGCGCTCATCAAGGAAATCGAGGAGCTCGAACACAAGGCGCGGAAATCGGGCGTGTGGCTGGACGAGGAGCGCATCTTCCGCGTGTTCGACGCGCGCATCCCGGCGGATCTCCACAACGGCGCGGCCTTCGAACAATGGCGTGCGGAAGCCGAAGCCGCCGACCCGAACATCCTGTTCCTGCGGCGCGAGGACATCCTCGGCGAAGGACTCGGTGCCGACCACACGCTGTTCCCCGAAACCATGGCGGTCGATGGCGTCGCGTGCAAGCTCAAGTACCGCTTCGAGCCCGGCCATCCGCTCGACGGCGTGACGCTCAAGCTGCCGCTGTACCTGCTCAACCGCATCGAAGCGGCGCAGGTCGACTGGCTGGTGCCCGGCCTCATCCGCGAAAAGCTCACCCTGCTCTTGAAGTCGTTGCCAAAGGACAAGCGCCGCCCGCTGATTCCGCTGCCCGACACGGTGACCGCGTTCCTGTCGGTGGCAAAGCCGGGCCAGCAGACGCTGACCGCGGCGCTGGCCGCCTATATCCGCAAGAAGACCGGCACCGACATCCATCCCGACGAATGGAAGGGCGAGCTGCCGGCGCACCTGCACATGAATCTCAGCGTGATCGACGACAGCGGGCAGGAACTCGCCAGCGGCCGCGATCTCGTCGCGCTGCGCCAGCAGCTCGGGGGCGCTGCGCGCATCACCTACGGCGGCGGCGCCGAGGACAGCGAGTTCGAGCGTACCGGCCTCGTCGAATGGAATTTCGGCGACCTGCCGGAACAGGTGAAATTCAGGCGCGGCGGGCGCGAGCTGATCGGCTATCCGGCGCTGGTCGACAACGGCGAGAGCGTCGACCTGCGCCTGCTCGACGCCGCCGACGTGGCGGAGATTGAGACCCGCCGCGGCGTGGTGCGCCTGCTGCGTACCGCGCTGGCCGCGCAGTTCAAGCAGCTCGACAAGGATCTGTCGCGCGAAACCGCGCTGGCCCTGAAATTCCGTGTGTTCGGCAGCGCCGAGCAGCTGCGCGCGGCGCTGGTCGACGCGATCGCCACGCGCGCGCTGCTGGGCGACGACGATACCCCGCGCGACGCGAAAACCTTCGGCAAGCAGAAGGAACGCGCCAAGCCGAGAATTGCCGTGGTGAAGCAGGCGTTGCTGCGCGACGTCGCGGAGATTCTCGACCTGCACGCCCAGGTGGCGGCGCGCCTTGCGGCCAAGCCGCAGTTCACCGCCGCGATGCGCGACGAAACCGCGCACCTCGCCGCGCTGGTGCCGGCGGACTTCATCACCCATACCCCATGGACGCACCTGAAGGATCTGCCGCGCTACCTGAGGGGCATCCTCAAGCGGCTGGAGAAACTGCCCGCATCCGAGCAGCGCGATTCGCGCGGCATGGCCGGCGTGCTGACGCTGCAGAACAAGTATCTGGCGCGGCGCAGCCAGGTGAAGGGCGCAGCACCCGCAAGGGGTACGCCGCCAGACGCTCGCCTTTCAGGCGGTCTTGGCGCCGTCCCGGCCGCGCTGGACGATTTCCGCTGGCAACTGGAGGAACTCCGGATATCGCTGTTCGCCCAGGAACTCAAAACGCCGTATCCGGTGTCGGTCAAACGGCTCGACAAATTGTGGGACGAGCTTGCCAGACAGCCCCTGGCTTGAGTAGTCTGCCGGCATGAGTGAACGCGTATTCAACCTGCCGAACGTCATCACGATGCTGCGCCTGGCCGCGGTGCCGCTGGTGGGCTGGCTGATCCTGAACGAGCGCTGGGAAGCGGCTTGCTGGCTGTTCCTCGCCGCCGCCGTCTCGGACGGCATCGACGGTCTGCTGGCGCGCGGGCTGAACCAGATGACCCAGCTGGGCGCGGCGCTCGACACGGTGGCGGACAAGGCCCTGGGCCTGGTGACGCTGGTCATGCTGACCCTCGAAGAAGCGATTCCGATGTGGGTGACGCTGGCGATCCTGCTGCGCGACACCGTCATCGTTCTGGGCGCGCTGAGCTACCGTGGGCTGGCGGGGCACCTGGAGATCCATCCCACCTGGCTCGGCAAGACCCACATGTTTGCCGAATTCACCCTGCTGGCGCTGGTGCTGGGCGGGCAGGCCGGACTGCTGGCGTTGGACGCCTGGCTGCCGCTGCTGTTCGCGACCGTGTTCGGCATCGCCGTGGTCTCCGGCGTGCAGTATGTGTGGATCTGGGGCGCCAAGGCGCGGCGCGAGCGCGCGGCCCTGACCCGCGTCACTGGAACGGCAGCAGGCTCTGCCGCTCCGATCCGCGACCGGACTTGACCCGATACATGGCGGCGTCGGCGGTACGCATCAGCACGTCCTCGTCGGTGCCGTCGTCCGGGTAGATCGCCTGACCGATGCTGGCGGCGATGTCCAGTTCGAGCCCATAGAAGGACGTGCTCGCATTCAGCGTCTGCCCGATCTTGTACGCGACGGCGAGTTGGTCTTCGCGTCCCTGCACGCCTTCCAGCAGCACGACGAACTCGTCGCCCCCCAGGCGCGCAACGGTATCGGAGTCGCGGATGCAGGCGGTGAGACGCTTTGCCACTTCCGTCAGCACGGCGTCGCCGACATGGTGGCCATGGCGGTCGTTGATCTCCTTGAAATGATCCAGGTCCACGTACAGGATGCCCAGTCTGCTGCCGTAGCGATGGGCATGGCGGATCGCCTGCTGCAGCCGGTCGTAGAACAGCCGCCGGTTGGCCAGTCCGGTCAGCGGGTCGTGCGTGGCTTCTTCGCGCAACGCCGTGCGCGATTGCTCCAGTTCCGCCATCTGCTCGCGCAGCTGCTGCGACTTCAGCCGGGTGTTGCGCTGCGTATGCCAGGCGATCAGCGACGCCAGGATGATGGCCGCGAGGCCGAATGCCAGGGTGAGGAAGAGGGCGTGCCGGTAGGTCTCGCGCGCTTCGCGCTGGGCGGCCAGATTGGCGCGCTGGTAGGCATTGCGCAGATCCGCCAGTTGCCGGTTGAAGACCTCCTGCATCGGAATGACCTCCATCACCAGCAACTGGTGTGCTTCCGTGCGGCGCTCGGCGTTGTACAGATCAATCACCCGCTCCTGCACCGCCTGGATGCCGTTGACCAGACGGGTCTGGTCGTCGAAACCGTGTTGCTCGGCAGCCGACAGTCCAAGCNNAAAAGCCGGCGCGGTTGAATTCCATGAAGTAGGCATCGCGTTCGAACGCGTCGTTGGTCAGCGCCATGCGGAACAGGCTGTCGGTGCGGATATGCGCCGCCACCTGGATCTGCGTGATGAGGTCGATCTTGCGGTTGTGATGCTCGACGACGATGCCCAACTGGGTGCCCAGGGCCTGCAACTGGAGCAGGCTGTTGAGCAGCAGGCCGCAGATCAGGGCGATCAGGGCGAAGAAGGCCGCTCCGGTGGACAGGGAAAGTGAACGGGGCATGGGCGCGCGCTCAGATCATTTCGACCGGGGGCCCGCGGTCCGGCCGGACGACTCGCTGCGCGGGCTGGCCCGCACCGNNCAGCGTGCCGCGATGCGGCCGTCCGGCGCAATGATGAACGTGCGGCGGCGGGCAAAACGCATGAGGCCGAGATTCAGCAGGCTGTCATAGGCGGCGGCCATCCTGCCGCCCGTGTCGGACAGCAGCGGAAACGGCAACTGGTATTTGCGGGAGAACGCGGCGAA
>DONB01000240.1:5433-10627 GCA_003510325.1 Thiobacillus sp.
CACCCCCGCCACCGATGCATCGAGGCCGTCCAGCAGGCCGATGTCATCGCGGAAGCGGCAGGCTTCCCGGGTGCAGATGGGCGTGTCGTCCCTAGGGTAAAAATACAGTACCAGCCAGCGCCCGGCATAATCCCCCAGGCGATGGATGCGGCCGTTCTGGTCCGGCAGGGTGAAGTCCGGCGCGGCACTGCCCTCGGTCGCCCGCTGCGCGCCCGGTCGCAGCATCCACAAGAGCGTGCTCGCCGCCAGCAACAGCAGNNTAGGTCGGACGTTCGATTCGTCTTCGGGGCGCCACATACGATCAGTGTGCGGCGTACAAAGAACAAAGCACAAACGAAAATAGCGGCACGGGCCGCTATAGTTTTTTTGGTGCATCTGATTGTCGACGCAACCCGGAACGGGTTGGTCCTGTGTCACCTTACTGGATGCAAGGTGGCGTCCCCACGGGGATTCGAANNGTCCTAGGCCTCTAGACGATGGGGACCCGGACGGCGGTGTGAACCGCCAACAACGTTTACTGCACGACTTGCGTCGCTACTGCTTCTTGTCGGACAGCTGGGTCAAGGCGACGCCGAGCAACAATCCGACAAAACCCAATGGTACCAGCGAGATCCAGACTTCGGCGTTCTCGCTGCCATTCAGCATCTTCCAAAATCCAACGATCAGTCCGACGACACTCAGTATCAGCCCCAGCAATGTGGTGATGACGCCAAGCCTGTGCATCGCACTTCCTGTTAGTTGGTGGAGGTAAGCGGGATCGAACCGCTGACCTCTTGCATGCCATGCAAGCGCTCTCCCAGCTGAGCTATACCCCCAACGAAGCCGCGCATTCTATAGATGCCTGGTGAGCTTGTAAAGCCTCTGCGCCTATTTCAATCGGGAAAAAGTTTGCCGGGGTTCAGGAGGCCGTGCGGATCGAACTGTCGCTTGATCGCGCGCATCAGTTCCAGCGTGGCGGAATCGATTTCCTGCGGCACGAAGCGGCGCTTTTCGGTGCCGATGCCGTGTTCGCCGGACAAGGTGCCGCCCAGCGCCAGCACGCGCAGCATGATGGCGTCGAGCGCCAGGTGGGCGCGCTCCATTTCGTCGGCGTCGTCGGGATGCACCATCAGGTTGACGTGCAGGTTGCCGTTGCCGGCGTGGCCGAACGACACCACCGCGAGCCGGTGCGCGTTGGCGGTGTGGTCGATGAAGTCGACGAAGCCGGCGAGCTGCGACACCGGCACGACCACGTCCTCGTTGATCTTCAGCGGCGCGATTTGCTTGACCGCGTGCGACAGCGATTTGCGCGCGGTCCACAGCTGGGCGATGGCCTCGCGGGTGAAGCCGCTCTTCATCTCGAGCAGGCCGCCGCCGGCGAGCGCGGCTTCCAGCGCGGCGATCTGGCGCGGCAGGTCCGCCACGGCGCCGTCGGCCTCGACCATCAGCAGCGCACGGGTGCCGGGCGCCAGGTCGTCCGCTGCGCCGGTGGGGCGGATGGCGTCGATGGCGCGGTGGTCCATGAATTCGAGTGCGCAGGGCATGACGGACTGGTGCATGACGCGGCTGACCGCGTCGAGCGCGCTGCGGTTGTCGGCGAAGCACAGGCGCAGCGTGGCGACCGCTTCCGGCGCGGGCAGCAGCTTCAGCGTGGCTTCGGTGATCAGCGCGAGTGTGCCTTCCGAGCCGACCAGCAGGCGGGTGAGGTCGTAGCCGGTGACGCCCTTGGTGGTGCGGCAGCCGGTGCGGATTTCGCGGCCGTCGCCGGTGACGGCGCGCAGGCCCAGCACGAAATCGCGGGTGACGCCGTATTTGACCGCGCGCGGCCCGGCGGCATTCATTGCGAGGTTGCCGCCGATGCGGCAATACGCATTGCTGCCGGGATCGGGCGGGTAGAACAGGCCGGCGCTGCGCGCGAGTCGGTCGATTTCCTCGGTCACCACGCCGGGCTCGACGACGACGAGGCGGTTGGCCGGATCGAATTCGAGCACGCGCCGCATGCACTCGAAGCTGACGACCACGCTGCCGGGCGCGGGCAGGGCGCCGCCGACGTTGCCGGAACCGGCGCCGCGCGGGGTCAGCGCGATGCGGTGTTCGGAGGCGATGCGCATGAGCGCCGCCACCTCGTCGTGCGAGACGGGAAACAGCACGGCGTCGGGCTGGACCCGGCGCGGGGTTTCGTCGCAGGCATAGAGCGTGCGGGTGGCGTCGTCGTCGAACACGCGATCGGCGCCGAGGGCGGAACGGAAAGCGGCAAGGGCGCGATCGGACAACATGGCAAACGGGGAAGAAGGGGTCAGGCCGCGTGCTCGGGCGGCAGCTGTGCGACCAGTTGGGCGATCGTGTCGGCGTCGAAATCCATGCCGATGTCCCAACCCGGATTCAGCGCGATCGGCACGCCGCCGCCGATGCGGCGCAGCAGCCAGGAAAACTCGGTGAGGAGGCCGCCCGAGAATTCGGGGAAATGCTCGACGAAGGGCTTGGCGCGCTCGGGGCTGGTGAACAGCACCAGCACGCGTTCGCCGTCCTCGTCCTCGATGATCAGCGGCTCGGCCTGGGTGGTGCGCTGGAAGCCCTGGATCGGGTTCTTCTCGTCGCGCACCGGCATGAACAGTTGCTGCTCGATCAGATGCAGCACGAAAGTCTCGGGGGCGAGCGTGCCGGCATGCACGGCAGCCAGTTGCTCTTCAAGCGCGTTGTGGGGGATGAAATTCGTCATGGGCGTCAGGCGGTGCGCGGTCAAGGGCCAGTGTAACGCAAGCGATGGCGCTTGCGCGCGGCGCGCTGGCCGGTCAGGGTTCCCAGCGTTCCGGGTTGGCCCAGAACCGGGCATTGAGCCAGTCCGGCACCGTCTTGTAGGTGTCGAGGTCGTAGTAATGGATGCGCAGGCCGGCCGCCGCATCGGTTGCGGACAGCGAGAAGCCGAGTGCGCGAAACGTCGCCTCGTCCAGCACGCAGCCGGATGGCACGGCCAGCAGGATGCGCGGCGCAAGGTACAGGCGCGTCCGGCTGATCAGATGCTCGGCCTGCGCCGCGTCGAGTCCGTTCAGCGCATCGATCCCCAGCGCCAGCGCGCAGGGCGAATCCGGCAGGGGATCGGGCGGGCGGACCGGCGTGCCGGGCAGCACATCGCCGGCCAGTTGCGCGGCCGCGGCAGGAAGTGCGCACACGCTTTCCGGCCGGATGTCCTGCAGGCGCGTCCGCAGGTGCTCGCGCCAGTTCATGCCTTGCGCGGCACGCGCACCAGCCGCGTGCCGACGATGCGGTCGTGCAGGAACTGGCGGTCGCGGTCGACGAGCGCCCACCAGAAGCCGGCGCCCGCCAGCAGCAGACCGATGAGGGCGAGGAAAAAGCGCAGCACGGCCTGCCTGAACGTCAGCCGGTCGCCGTTCTGCTGGACCAGGCGGATGCGCCAGGTTTTCATGGCCAGGGTCTGGCCGCTGCGCAGCCAGAACGCGCTGAAATAGGCGAACAGGATGCCCAGGATATAGACCTGAAACAGATGCCGCTGCCATGGCGCATGCATCTCGCCGACCACCGGAATGATGATGAACGAGGCCACGAACACCACTGCGATCACGAGCAGCGATTCGTAGATCATGGCGGCGATGCGCGCCAGAAAAGGGGCGGGAACGGGGGCTATTGCGTTGTCTTGCATGGTGGCTCTATATTGCGGTCTGGCGCGACACTTTGCCACAGCGCGCCGCAACCATAAGCAAAATCAAGGAGGGGGCTCGATGCATATCGTAAAGCAACTCATGGCGATTCCCGGCGTGGTCGCGGCCGGCGAGTATGCATACCGTGGCGACCGCTTCTCCTACGAGGGCGCGCTCACCGACGAATTCGCCCGCATGGCGTCGATCATGTGCCGCGCCAACACGCTGTCGGTCAACATGCAATCCGAGATCTTCGATTCCTTCGCCGAGAACATCGGATGCCGTCCGGTGCAGGGCTGGATCGTGCGCGGCAGCAAAATCACCGTCTGTGCGGTGGGCAATTATTTTGCCTTTATCGAAAACCGTGACGAATTGCTGAACGACGTCATGACCATCATGCGCGCCAAGGTCGGTGACGTGCAGGACGATCTGCTGGTCAACCTGTATGCCAGGCTGGGCGGCGACACCAAGGAAGCCTTGTACTGAAGTTTGCTGTCAAACACGGGGAGAGAATATGGATCTGCAAAAAATGATGAACTTGCCGGGCGCGCTGGCGGCGTTTACCTACAGCGACAAGGGCGACCTGCAATTNNGGGTTCCAGCCGCTCAAGGGATTCTCGATGGTCGGCCTCGAATGGTCGGTGGTGGTGGATGGCAATTGCGGCGTGGTCGTCAAGAACCGCGACGCCGACTACGAAGCCACCTTCAATGCCCTGCAGGCTGCCTGAGGAGCGCGCAAGACGCTGAGAAAAATCCTGGTGCTCGATGGCGTGATTGCCGTCTGCCGCTTCCGCGACGACGGCGTGCTGATGGCGGCCGAGGGCGAGCTGTCGCACCTGCCGCCCATTGGACAGCCCTTTGTTTTGGTGGAATTGCGCAGCGCCAGCGGCGAGGTCTGTGGCATCGACTGGGGCACCCAGCCGCCCAGCGCGTCGCTGGGGCGCGAGGTGCGGCTCGAAGACCTGGCGCTCCAGGGGCTGCGCAGCGAATCCGCCCGCGACGACAAGGGCCGCCACTTCAATTGTCCGCATTGCGGCGCGCCGGTGGACGTGGCGCTGGAGCAAAGCCAGAGTGTCACCTGCGCATCCTGCAACAGCATCATCGACCTCAGTGCGGGCCTGGGCCACGAGCTGCTCAAGGCCGTGCAAGACGAGCCGGTGCGCCCGCTCATCGCGCTGGGCAGCCGAGGCCAGTTGCAGGGTGTTCAATGGCAGGTGGTGGGTTTCCAGCACCGCATGGGCCAGGCGCCGGGNNTTGTTTTCTGGTGGATGCGGAGGACGGCTGGAGTGTGGTCAAACCCACCACCGGCGCACCCGTCATGACCGGCAACGGCCAGAGCGCGAGCTACCTGGGCACCCGCTACCAACTGCAATACGCCTACAACGCCGAAACCACCTACGTGGCCGGTGAGTTTTACTGGAAGGTCGAGCGCGGGCAAAAGAGCTTTAACCGCGATTTCGCCCACGGCCCCGCCTTGTTGTCGCTGGAGCAGACCCAGAACGAACTCACCTGGTCCAGCGGCAACCGCGTCAGCGCCGACACCGTGGCCAAGGCCTTTG
>DONB01000296.1 GCA_003510325.1 Thiobacillus sp.
GAAGCCTTCTTCCGTTTCCTGGTCGACTGCGCCAAGGACCCGCGCTTCAACGCCGACACCCTGATGGCCGAGATCAACCTCGCTGCCGACCTCGACTTCATCGACCGGATGGCCTATCGCTATCTGATCATTCCGATCACCAAGAAACGGCTGACCGAGCGCGAAGGCCAGTTCCAGTGGATCTACCGCCACGACTTCCCCGAATGGGGGCGCGGGCGCGACGACGCGATGAACCTGACCAAGTACTTCATGATCCGCTGGCCGATGGACGACAGCTTCGGTCCGACCGACATGCCGTCGATATGGAACCTGCAGAAATACCAGCCTGAGCAGGGACACCGGATGAATTTCGCCGGCGACTCGCACGACCCCTACTCGGTCGTCATCGATTCGGCGCTCGGCCTGATGGGCGCGGAGCCGAAGAACAGGAACGATTTCCTCGGCCACATCGACTGGCTGGTCGATTACCTGAAAACCAAGCCGGCGCCGAAATATCCCTTCCCCATCGACGCCGGCCGCGCGACCCGGGGCAAGGCCGTATTCGACGCGCACTGCGCCGCCTGCCACGCCAGCGCACGCACCGGCACCATCGTTCCGCTTTCCGAAATCGGCACCGACCGCGGCCGCATCGACACCTGGGGCAAACAGGCGGCGATCGAAGCCAACCAGGTCGTCAGCGACATGGGCATCCAGCGCAAAGGACTGGTCGAAGCCCCGCTGACCGGATATGTCGCGCAGTTCCTCGACGGCATCTGGCTGCGCGCGCCCTACCTGCACAACGGCTCGGTGCCGACCCTCGCCGACCTGCTGACGCCGCCCGCGCAGCGGCCGCAGGTGTTCTGGCGCGGCTACGACGTCTACGACCCGGTGCGCGTCGGCTTCGTTGTCCAGGGCCCGGCGGCCGAACGCGCCGGCACCCCGCTCGATACCCGGCTGCGCGGCAACGGCAACCAGGGCCATGACTTCGGCACCACCCTGTCCGCCCCGGACAAGGCAGTGCTGCTGGAATACCTGAAAACCCTCTGACCGGAAAGGCCGCCATGTCCTGCCTCCCCCTCGCCGCCTTGCTGACACGCCTCCACTCCGCCCTGCTGGCGGCGGCCCTGGCCGGTCTTGCCGCATCGGCCGCCCAGGCCGCACCGCATCCCGATGCCTGCATCGACGGTTACGTCTGGCGCGAGGCGTATCCGGGCGATCGCGTCTGCGTCCCGCCCGCCACGCGCGAACAGGCTGCCGACGACAACCGGCTCGCTGCCACGCGTCGCGAACCGCAAGGCGGTACGCATGGGCCGGACACCTGCAAGCCAGGCTTCGTCTGGCGCGAGGCGCGCGCGGACGACCACGTCTGCGTCACGCCCGAGGTGCGTGAGCAAACGGCGCGCGACAACCGTCTGGCGCACACACGACGGCTGATGCCGCCGGCGGCCAGAAATGGCGGAGGCCTCGTCGGACCGGATGCCGGCAAGAACGATTCCGCTGCAGCCGCCGAACCGGGCCCGCCCGCCGCCGCCACCCCGAAACCGAGGGCCAAGAAGAAAATGGCCGCGAAGAAGTCCAGCTTCAAGCTGCCCGAATTCCCCTGGCCACCGCCGCCTTATTCAACCCGGCTGAAGCTCGATCGTGCCCTGCTGGTGGTCGGGCAGACGACGCCCAGCAATGGCAGCGTGGCGGCGCGGATGGAGCAGGCGCTGGCCGCCAACGGCTACACCGAGGTCAGCTACTACGCCGTGCCGGACGGCTTTGCCATGGTCACGCAGATCGAGCGCATCGATCCCGATGCCGCCTCCGCGGCCGAACAGCGCTGGTCGACGCAGATCGATCCGGTGACGCTGATCCCGTTCAATCTCGACGCCTACCTGAAGGCACTGCTGGGGAAAAACGGCGACAGCTTCCGCGTCATCGTGTTCGTCTTCACGCCCACGCCCTTCACCACGAGCAGCACGCCCGTCCCGCCGGGCGAGGCCATGGCCTGGGTTGAAAAAGGGGCCACCGCCCTGCCCGCCCAGCTCGCAGCCAGACCTTATGGCGCCGACACCGTCTGCACCGCGCTGGTCTACGAATTCAGGATTTCCAGCCTAGGGGCGGCACTGCAGCGCCCCAGCGCATTCGACGGCCGCCAGCATCTGCGTGCCGCCGGCATCCTGAAGCGACTGGAGCAGCCGTGACGCTCACCATGCAAATCGCACGCAGGCGACTGGCGCTGCTCTGGTTCGCCGGCGCGGGTGTGTGTTTCGTCATCCTGCTTTTCATCAGTTTCTTTGCCCGCAAGGTCGATCTGGTCGGCCTGTGGGACTGGTTCCTGCCGGCCGTCGTCCCCAATCTGTCATTGATCATCGGCGTGCTGGTCTACACCCAGCGCCAGCAATCCGCTACCGACATGCACGTGGATGAATTCCTTTATANNTGCTGTTGCTGCTGTTGCTGTTGCTGCTGTTGCTGCTGTTGCTGCCGCTGCTGTTCTTCCCGCTCACCGGTAAGACATTGCCCGAACTGATCGACATTTCGCGCCTGTGGCTGACTGCCGTCCAGGGGCTGACCACCGGCGCGATGGGCGCTTTCTTCGTGCGGCAGGACAGCAAGTAAATCCACTCTTTCACCCTCCCCTCTACAGGACTCGTACCATGGCCAGGAAAACCGCAACTGCACGCGCCGCCGATCGCCCCCTCAAAACCAGTTCGGAGAAGGCCACCGGCCAGCGGCTCGACGCCTTTCCGGACCGCATCGACCTGCGCGACTGGTTTTACCAGCCGGCGCTGATCGCACTGCCCGATTCGCTGGTGAGCTGCGCGTTCATCAAGCCCGCGATGATTCTCGACCAGGGGCGCGAAGGCGCCTGCACCGGTTTTGCGCTGGCCGCGGTGGTGAATTTTCTGCGCACCAAGCGCAAGCAGACCGCCATCGTCAGCCCGCGCATGCTGTACGAACTGGCGCGGCGCTACGACGAATGGCCGGGCGAGGCCTACGAAGGATCCTCCGCGCGCGGCGCGATCAAGGCCTGGGCCAAGCACGGCGTGTGCCTGCGTTCGGCATGGAAGGACGACCAGCACGGCATCACGCATCTGAGCGATGCCATCATCCGGCAGGCGATGGCGACGCCGGGCGGCGCCTACTATCGCATCCGCCCGTACAACGTGCGCGACATGCACGCCGCGCTCAACGAGACCGGCATTCTCTACGCCACGCTGATGGTGCACTCAGGCTGGGCCGCTCCGGGCGCCGGCAAGGGCGACAAGCCGGTGCCGGTCGGCTATGTGCACCGCGGCCGCAAGGCCACGCTGAAGCTGCCGGTGATCAAGCGCAGCGGCAGCGCCGACGGCGGCCACGCCGTCGCCATCGTCGGCTACACGCCGCAGGGTTTCATCGTCCAGAACTCCTGGGGTCCGGGCTGGGGCGCCGGCGGCTTTGCGCTGCTGCCCTACGAGGACTTCCTGATGCATGCCACCGACGTCTGGGTCGCGCAGCTCGGCGTGCCGGTCACGATGGAACTGTGGGCGGACGACAAGTCCATCGACACCTCCGGCATCCAGCGCGCCAGCCGCACCATCCCGCTGGCCGACATCCGTCCCTACGTCATCGACGTCGCCAATAACGGCGAACTGTCCGATTCCGGCGAGTACTGGACCACCGAGTCCGACATCGAGCGGCTGTTCAATGAAACCATCCCCGCCAAGACCCGCGGCTGGAAGAAGCGCCGCATCCTGCTGTATCTGCACGGCGGCCTCAACTCCGAATCGGCCTCGGCCAAGCGCATCGTCGCCATGCGCGACGTCATGGGGGAAAACGAGATCTATCCGCTGCACATCATGTGGGAAAGCGACTTTCTCTCCAGCGTCGCCGGCCTGTTCAAGGACCTGTTCACCGAGGCCGACAAGCTTGCCGGCGGCGGCTTCCTGGAAAATCTCACCGAAGCCAAGGACCGCGTGCTCGAACTCACGCTCGCCCGCGCGGGATTCCGGCTGTGGGGCGAGATGAAGGAAAACGCGCAGCTCGCCTCCGCCCATCCCCACAATCGGGGCGCCATCCAGCTCGTCGCGCAGTACGTCGAGATGGCCAAGAAACAACTCGCCAGCCACGACAAGGCCGGATGGGANNTCTTCGCCGCTCACGCCCTGCCGCTGCTGTCGAACCTGGGCATTCCGTTGAAGAGCGTGCAGTTCCTCGCCCCCGCCATCCGCACCGACACCTTCAAGAACCTGCTGCTGCCCAGCCTGGAAGCGGGACACACGCCGCTGCCCAGCCTCTACATCCTGTCCGACAAGCTGGAACGCGGCGACTGTGTCGGCCCCTATGCCAAGTCGCTGCTCTATCTCGTGTCCAACGCCTTCGAAGGCACGCGCGAGGTGCCTATACTGGGGATGAAAGCCTGCCTCGACGCCGACCCGACGCTCGCCAGCCTGTTCAGCGGAAANNGGGCGCCTCGGTCAGCCACAGCCACGGCGGTTTCGACAACGACTGCGCCACGATGAACTCGGTGCTCGTCCGCGTTCTCGGCGGCGTGCCGAAACGGCGGTTCAGCGGGCGCGACCTGCATTACTGAACGCAGCCCGGGAGCCCGCCATGCCAGCCGATTTTTCCGCCCTGATCGATACCCTTCTGGTGCTGGCCGGTCTGGTGCTGGTGGCCACCGGGCTGGTGATGTTCATCTACAGCAAGACCAGCACGCAGGCCTCATCGGTCGAGGCGTTCGGCATCAAGCTCAACGTCACCCACCCTTCGCTGATCCTGGTTCTGGCCGGCGTCGGCCTGATGCTGGCGCCGCGCCTGCTGCCGGGCCTGCCCGGCAAGGCGGACGACAAGCCGGCGCCGGCCGTCGTCGCCGAAGCGCCGCAACCCGAGGCCGCAGAGTCCGCCATGGGCCCGCGCCCCGAGGCGACTGCGGTGCCCATGCAGCCGCCAGCGCCACCCGCCCCGGAAGCAGCGTTGCCTCCAGCAAGCACACCCGCCAAATCGGCCGCGAAGCCTTCAACCGCATCCCTCCAGCCCGCCACGACGGTGAAGCCGCGCGTTGCCGTACCGGAAACAGCCTCCAGGCAACCCGCACCCAGGGTCGCAACCGCCCGTCCCGCTGCCGCGCCCGCAGCGCCGGTTCAGCCGGAGGAAGCCGTCATCACGCCGCCCGCGGCAGCCAAACCGGCACGCCCGACGCTCGCCTTCGCGGCGCTGGGCCTGCCGATCAGTCGCAGTTTCTGGGGCGGAGAAACACGCGCCAGCTACACGCAACGGGTGAACGCCACGTTGCAGCAGGCGGGGCGGGATGTGTTGCGGATGGACGCCCGCGGACTGGAACTGGGGCAGGCGGGGTTCGACAGCTGGTGGAATGAATCGCGGCAGCATCCGCGCAGCCGCGAACTGTGCGACAGCTCCCATGCACCGCGCGCACTGCTTTCCGCGCGGGTGGAATCGCCGACCACCATTTCTTCCGTCGAAAGCGCCTACTGGCCGGAATTGAAATTGCGTCTGTACGTCTGTGCCGATCAGCGGCTGTATCGCCAGCAGAAAACGCTGTCACCGCAGAACGACGATGCCTGGCCGTTTGCCACCGAACTCAACAGCGAAATCGAGCGATTCCTGCGTGCCTATCGCAACGATTTGTCCGATTGAACGGGTGCCCGGATGCGAGCGGCGACTCGGCGGGTGCGCAGCACCGGGGGCGGGAGCGCGAAGCCTGATCCGGTCAGTTGACCTCAACGAACTCCAGGGTGTTGGCATCCGGATCACGACAGAACAGCGCCGCACGTCCGGACTTGCTGACGGTGTAGCTGACCCCCGCTGCGTCGAGCCGGCTTTTCAGCGCGGCCATATCCGTGACCGCCAGCGCAATGTGGCGATCGCGGCCGCCATGCTCGGGGCGAACCCTGCCGGCGTCGGGATTGGGTAACTGCATCAGGTGCAATTGCTGGCCGTCGCCGAGCGCGTACCACGCGCCAGGGTAGGGCAGATCGGGGCGGCCCGGATAGCGCGTCAATCCCAGAACCGATTCATAGAACGCCCTGGCACGCGCCAGATCGGAAACCAGCAGGCCGGCGTGCAGCAGGGCCGTGATGTCCCCTGGAGGGCATGAATCAGACACGGGCTTCTCCTTTCTTGTCGTCTTCCATGTGGCCTGAAAACAGGCTGGCGGTGATGATCATGGCCGCGCCGATCCATTCCTGCACGCCCATGCGTTCGTCAGACAGGAAATAGGCCGCGATCGCCGCAACGACCAGTTCGAACAGGAAGATGACGATGGCCTGGTTGGCCGGCACGCGTGCCAGGCCGTACTGCACGGCATAGGTCATGCTGCCGATCAGCAGGCCGACGCCGAGCAGCA
>DONB01000148.1:0-7482 GCA_003510325.1 Thiobacillus sp.
TCGTCGAAGCGCACGGCCTTGCCGCCGTCGGAGAACAGCATGACGTCGTGGCGGCCGTCGGTGATCGACGCGCCGATCAGGAAATCGCCGTCGTCCAGGCCCACGCCGATGATGCCGGCGGTGCGCGGACGCGAGAAGTCGGACAGCGGCGTCTTCTTGACGATACCGTTCGCCGTCGCCATGAATACGTAATGCTCGTCGTCGAAGGATTTGACCGGCAGCAGCGCGTTGATTTTCTCGCCGTCTTCCAGCGGCAGCAGGTTGACGATCGGCTTGCCGCGCGCGGTGCGTCCGCCCTGCGGCACGTTGTAGACCTTGAGCCAGTACAGCCGGCCGCGGTTGGAGAAACACAGGATGTAGTCGTGGGTGTTGGCGATGAACATCTTCTCGATGAAGTCTTCATCCTTGGTGCCCGCCGCCTGCTTGCCGCGCCCGCCGCGCTTCTGCGCGCGGTAGTCGTCGATCGGCTGCGACTTCATGTAGCCGCCGTGCGATAGCGTGACGACCATCTCTTCCGGCTTGATCAGGTCCTCCATCGACATGTCCTGCGCGTTTTCGACGATGGCCGAACGGCGCGCGTCGCCGAACTGATCGCGAATCTGCGTCAGTTCCTCGCGGATGATCTCGGTGATGCGCGACGGGTTGGCCAGGATGTCGAGCAGGTCGGCGATCTTCGCCATGATGTCCTTGTACTCGCCGATGATCTTGTCCGACTCCAGGTTGGTCAGGCGCTGCAGCTGCATTTCCAGGATGCGCTGCGCCTGGATCTCGGACAGGTGATAGCCGTCGGTGTGCAGGCCGAACTCGGGTCCGATGTTGACCGGGCGCGAGAACTCGGGATCGATGCGCGCCAGCATCTCCTCGACCATCGCCGACTTCCAGGCGCGGCCGAGCAGGCGTTCCTTCGCGATGACCGGCGTTTCCGACGACTTGATCAGTTCGACGATCTCGTCGACGTTGGCCAGCGCCACCGCCAGGCCCTCCAGGATGTGGCCGCGCTCGCGTGCCTTGCGCAGATCGAATACGGTGCGGCGGGTGACGACTTCGCGGCGGTGGCGCAGGAAAGCGTCGAGCATTTCCTTCAGGTTGAGCAATCGGGGTTGCCCGTCGATCAACGCCACCATGTTCATGCCGAAGGTGTCCTGCATCTGCGTCTGCTTGTACAGATTGTTCAGGATCACGTCGGCATTCTCGCCGCGCTTCAGCTCGATGTAGACGCGCATGCCCGACTTGTCGGACTCGTCGCGCAGGTCGGCGAAGCCGTCGATCTGCTTTTCGCGCACCAGCTCGCCGATCTTGATCAGCAGGTTGGCCTTGTTCACCTGGTAGGGCAGCTCGTCGATGATGATGGCCTGCTTGCCGCCGGCCTTGTCGAGATCCTCGATATGGCAGGTGGCGCGCATCACCACGCGGCCGCGGCCGGTACGGTAGCCGTCGCGCACGCCGGAGAGACCATAGATGATGCCGGCGGTCGGGAAGTCCGGCGCCTTGACGATGGCGATCAGCGACTCGATGTCGATCTCGGGGTCGTCCAGAAGCGCAAACAGCGCGGTGCAGATGTCGGTCAGGTTGTGCGGCGGGATGTTGGTCGCCATGCCCACCGCGATGCCGGACGAGCCGTTGATCAGCAGGTTGGGGATCTTGGCCGGCAGCACCAGCGGCTCATGCTCGGAGCCGTCGTAGTTGGGGCCGAAGTCGACCGTTTCCTTGTCGAGGTCGGCCAGCAGTTCGTGCGCGATCTTCGCCATGCGCACTTCGGTGTAACGCATCGCCGCCGCGTTGTCGCCGTCGACCGAGCCGAAGTTGCCCTGACCGTCGATCAGCGGATAGCGCAGCGAGAAGTCCTGCGCCATCCGCACCATGGTGTCGTACACCGCGGTGTCGCCGTGCGGGTGGTATTTACCGATGACGTCGCCGACCACGCGGGCCGACTTCTTGTAAGCCTTGTTCCAGTCGTTGCCGAGCTCGTTCATTGCATACAGCACGCGGCGATGCACGGGCTTCAGGCCGTCGCGCACATCCGGCAGCGCGCGCCCCACGATCACGCTCATCGCGTAATCGAGATATGAGCGCCGCATCTCCTCTTCGAGGCTGACCGGGAGGGTTTCCTTGGCAAACTGTTCCATAACCGGCTTTATGTTGTTTCTGGCTTTAAAGCCCGCGATTTTAGCATGGTCGACCGCCCCGCCCGCCTTTGCCAAACCGCGGCCAAACAGTGAGAATGCAGCCCACCATGAAAGTCCCCGCCGATCTTCTCCTCCTGCCGCAGTGGGTGGTCCCCGTCGAACCCGCAGGGGTGCTGGCCGACCATGCCGTGGCCGTGCAGGACGGCCGGATTCTCGATGTGCTGACCGCCGACGCCGCGCAGGCCCGCTACGCCGCCGCGCAGACGCTCAGCCTGCCCGGCCAGGCGCTGATTCCGGGCCTCGTCAATCTGCATGGCCACGCCGCCATGTCGCTGCTGCGCGGTTTTGCCGACGACCTGCCGCTGATGGACTGGCTCAAGGGCCGCATCTGGCCGGCTGAAAACAGGCACGTATCCGAAGCCTTCGTGCGCGACGGCACCCTGCTCGCCGCTGCCGAAATGCTCGCCGGCGGCATCACCACCTGCAACGACATGTATTTCTTTCCGCGGGCGGCAAGCGAGGCCTTCCTGCAGGCCGGCATGCGCGCCACGCTCGGCATGATCGTGCTGGAATTCCCCAGCGCCTACGCCTCGGACGCCGACGACTACCTGTCCAAGGGGCTCGCCCTGCGCGACGAACTGAAGGACGAGCCCCTGCTCGGCTTCACCTTCGCGCCGCACGCGCCCTACACCATTTCGGACGCCAGCTTCGGCCGCATCAGCACCCTGGCCGAGCAGCTCGGCGTTCCCATTCACACCCACATCCACGAAACCGCCGACGAAATCCAGGACAGCCTCAAGCAATACGGCATGCGNNCGCTGGAGCGGCTGGCGCGGCTGGGACTCCTGGGACCGAATTTCATCGGCGTTCACGCGGTGCACGTGAATGACGCCGAAATCGACCTTCTCGCGCAGCACGGCTGCCATGTGGCGCACTGCCCAAGCTCGAACCTGAAGCTTGCCTCCGGCCTCGCACCGGTGGTCGAGCTCATGCGGGCAGGCGTCAATGTCGGCATCGGCACCGACGGGGCCGCCAGCAACAACCGCCTCGACCTGTTCGCCGAAATGCGCCTGGCTGCCCTGCTGGCCAAGGGCGTCAGCGGCGACGCCGCCGTCCTGCCCGCCGCCGCCGCGCTGAAAATGGCGACGCTCGACGCCGCCCGCGCGCTCAACCTCGACGACCGCATCGGCAGCATCGCGCCCGGCAAGCGCGCCGACCTGGTCGCAGTCGACCTGCGCGACCTGTCCTGCCAGCCGGTGTTTGACCCCGTCTCGCACCTGGTTTACGTTGCCGGACGCGAACACGTCACCCACGTGTGGGTCGACGGCACCCTGAAACTGGATAACCGCCGTCTGGTCGATCTCGACCCCGACGACCTGACCGCACGCGCCGCCTACTGGCGCGGCAAACTGACCGCATAAGGAATGCCATGAGCAACGTCGACGCTGCCGAAATCGCCAAATTCTCCGAACTCGCCCACCGCTGGTGGGACCCGAATTCCGAATTCAAGCCGCTGCACGAAATCAATCCGCTGCGCCTGAAGTGGATCGACAAGCAGGCCTCGCTCGCCGGCAAGAAAGTGCTCGACGTCGGCTGCGGCGGCGGCATCCTGGCCGAGGCGATGGCCGGCGCAGGCGCGCAGGTTTCCGGCATCGACCTGTCGGAAAAGGCGCTCAAGGTCGCCAAGCTGCACCTCTACGAATCCGGCAAGCAGGTCGATTACCAGCTGGTCTGGGCCGAAGACTATGCGGCGCAGCACGCCGGCGAATTCGACGTCGTCACCTGCATGGAAATGCTCGAACACGTGCCCGACCCGGCGTCCGTGGTCGCCGCCTGTTCACGCCTGGTCAAGCCCGGAGGCTGGGTGTTCTTCTCGACGCTCAACCGCAACGCCAAGAGCTATCTGTTCGCCATCGTCGGCGCCGAATACATCCTCAAGCTGCTGCCGCGCGGCACCCACGACTACGCCAAGTTCATCCAGCCCGCCGAGCTTGCTCGCATGGCGCGCGAAGCTGGGCTCGACACCCAGGAGCTGATCGGCATGACCTACAACCCGCTGACCAAGATCTACAAGCTGGAAGCCGATACCGACGTCAACTACCTGCTGGCCACCCGCCGCGGAGATTGAAGCCGTGAAGCTCGAGAANNACCGCGCCCGACCTTGGCCACGCCCTCAACCTGCAGCGCGCGCGCGACGGCCTGCAGCCGCTGGCCGACGACGTCATCCGTCCGCAGGCCTCTCACGGCGCGCGCGGACTCCTGGGCATCGGCTTCGACCTGCACCCGGACGACCCCCGCTTCGGGCACATGCGCGAGGAATTCCTGCAGCTCTATGCCGACAACATCTGCCGCCACTCGCGCCCCTTCCCCGGCATCCTCGATCTGCTGGCCGAGCTCGAGGCGCGCGGCCTGAAATGGGGCGTGGTCACCAACAAGCCGGCGCGCTTCACCGAGCCCCTGATGTCCATCCTCGACCTCGCCGAGCGCGCCGCCTGCATCGTCTCCGGCGACACCTGTCCGCAGCCCAAGCCGCACCCCGCACCCATGCTCGCCGCCGCCGACCTGTGCGGCGCCACGCCCGCGCAGTGCCTGTACCTGGGCGACGCCGAGCGCGATATCGAGGCCGCGCGCGCCGCCACCATGCCGGCGCTGGTCGCCGCCTGGGGCTACCTCGATGCCGCCGACGAACCGCACACCTGGGGCGCCCACGGCGAAATCCACAATCCAATCGAGACGCTCGATTTTCTTGCCTGAACGATGGCCTACCTCGCGCTCAAGAACCTGCACCTCGCCACCATCGCCCTCACCCTGGCGCTGTTCGTCCTACGCGGCGTCTGGATGATGGCCGGCTCCGCTCGGTTGCAGGCACGCTGGGTGCGCATCGTCCCGCACGTCAACGACACCCTACTGCTGGCCAGCGGCATCGGCCTCGCCGTATGGATGCAGCAATACCCGCTGGTGCACGGCTGGCTCACCGCCAAGTTCTTCGCGCTGATCGCCTACATCGTGCTCGGCACGGTGGCCCTGAAGCGCGGCAAGACCAAGGCCCAGCGCGTCGCCGCCTGGATCGCCGCCCTGGGGGTGTTCGGCTACATGGTGACGGTGGCGGTCGCGCACGACCCCTTCCCTTTCCTGCACTGAGGCAAACCGAAGAACCCTCAGCCGTCATTCCGGCGGAGGCCGGAATCCAGTCAAATCATGCGCTGGACCCCGGCCTCCGCCGGGGTGACGACTGGTCATAGAAATTTCCCGCCGCGCCGGAACTTTCCCTCCACCCCTCCCTCTATGCGGTACACTTGTTGCAGCATCACAAGGGGCCGACCTGGCTTCGACGTGGGTCGCAAAGCAGCGTAGGGCATACCGAGGGTCAGAGTACCTCGTAAATCCAACTGAAAAACTTTAGTCGCAAACGACGAAAACTACGCCCTGGCCGCTTAAGGTCCAGGACTCACACTAGCCTGTTCATGGGCTAGGTCGGGGCAACCCGGCAGTGAGTTAATTCACATGAAATCGTGCTTGTCCGGGTCGCTTGGGCAGGTGCTAAATCCAAGGCGACTCGGCGAGATCCAGCCTGTTCGGCGGGCGTGATGGAGCTTAAAGCTTGAAAACACCGGACTAAGTATGTAGAACTGCCTGTAGAGGGCTTGCGGACGCGGGTTCGATTCCCGCCGGCTCCACCAATCCCGAAAGACCAACCGAAAGGTTGGTCTTTTTTTGTCTGCTCGTTGTGTTTTTGTGCCGCCCGCAAGTCCGCAAATCGCCAAAGCAGACATTCACCCGTGTCAGCTCGCGCCCCGACTGGCTCGCCAAGACCGATCAATCTGAGAACTGGTACACGGTCGTACTGATGCCATTCCAGGAGGCTTCGGCGACTGCATTCGACCCTTAGCGGCCCTAGCTTAGAAAAATGGATTGGGCGGCTTTCGCCTCAAAGCGGCCGTTAGGGAAACCGTGTCGCCCATTGTTCGTCGGTGCGGGCCTATCCGCTTGCTGGAGCATTCAGGTGGCGCGGACTTAAGCAAACGGCGCGCCTGCCCGGGCTCACGATCTGGGCGAGATCCCGCTCAGGGCTTCGCCAGCAGGTAGTCCGCTACCGCCTGATAGGCGGGCAACGAGGTGGGATCGTTGGCAGCGTTGCTGGCTTTCGGGTGCGAGGCCAGGCGCACGATAACCATCGCGGCCTTCGGGTCCACGTAGATAGTCTGGCCATGCACGCCACGGGCCGCAAAGGCTCCGTGGGCATTGTGATACACCCACCACATGCCGCGATAGCTGCTGCCCGGAAGGCCGCTGTAGCCTGCAGCGAAGGCCCGCTTGTCACCTCCCGCAGCGATGTTGCGAGTGACTTCGGGGGGGAACAGGCGACGGCCATTGAGGTGTCCGCCATTGAGCACCAGTTGGCCGATGCGGCCCAGATCCCGCAAGCCGGCACTTAGCCCGCCGCCCGCGAAAGGCGTGCCCAGGCCGTCCACGGTCATGTAGCCGTCCTGCTCGGCGCCCATCCGACTCCAGATGCGCTCGGACAGGAGTTCCGTCACTGCCTTGCCCGTGACCCGGGAGATGATCCAGCCGAGGGCGTCAGTATTGATGGTCTTGTAGCCGAAGACGCGGCCGTGGGGCCCGGCCTGCCCGACAGTCTGGAGATACTGGAAATAGCCGTTCGGTCCGACGTAGCCGGCAGGCTTGGGCAGCGGGCTGGCCGCGGCGGAATACTTCCAGATGCCGGATTGCNNTCGATGCCGCCGATGTACTGGTCGACCGGCAGCCATTTGTTCGCCCGTTCGTCCAGCATGCCGCCTTGAAAGTCGGGGCAGGCATAACGCGCGTAGTACCACGAGGACTCCACGAAGGTATCCATGGTATCGGTCTCGCGCCGCGCCGCGCCGCCGCATTTCGGGCAGGTGCAGTTGACGAAGTCGGCGCGCTTGTTGAGCGGGTTACCGGAACCGTCCGGCACCACGTCCTCCGGCAGCACCACCGGCAGCTGCTCGGCCGGGACCGGCACGTCGCCGCAGGCGTCGCAATGGATGATCGGGATCGGGCAACCCCAGTATCTTTGACGGGAGATGCCCCAGTCGCGCAGGCGGAACTGGGTCTTCTTTTCGCCGAGGCCCTTGGCGGCGAGGTCGGCCGCAATCGCATCGACCGCGGCCTCGTAACCGAGGCCGTCGTACTTGCCGGAATTCACGCAGTACCCGGCCTTGCTGGCGTACCACTCCTCCCAGGCATCGGTCGAGAACCCCTTATCCCTTCCCCCTTCACCCTTCTCTCCGATCACCTGCCTGATCGGCAGACCGTATTTCTGTGCAAAGCCGAAGTCGCGCTCGTCGTGCGCCGGCACCGCCATCACCGCGCC
>DONB01000148.1:7520-18327 GCA_003510325.1 Thiobacillus sp.
ACGCCCATGATGGTGTCGGCGCGGGTGGTGAACACCCACAACTGCTCGTCCTTGCCGTCGAGCTGGTACGGGAAGGCGAAGCGCACGCCCACGCTCTTGCCGATCCAGTTGGCCTGCATGGTCTTCACCCGCTCGGGCCAGCCCGGCAGGTTGTCGAGGCCGGACAGCAGCTCATCGGCGTACTGGGTGATGCGGAAGAAGTACATCGGGATGTCGCGCTTTTCGACCAGCGCGCCGGAACGCCAGCCGCGTCCTTCGATCACCTGCTCGTTGGCGAGCACGGTCTGGTCGACCGGATCCCAGTTGACCATCGCCATCTTCTTGTAGATCACGCCTTTTTCGAACAACCGCGTGAACAGCCACTGCTCCCAGCGGTAGTAGTCCGGCTTGCAGGTGGCGAGCTCGCGCGACCAGTCGATCGCGAAGCCGAGCGCCTGCAGCTGCGTGCGCATGTGATCGATGTTGGCGTAGGTCCAGGCGGCGGGCGGCACGTTGTTGGCGATGGCGGCGTTTTCCGCCGGCAGGCCGAAGGCGTCCCAGCCCATCGGCTGCATCACGTTGAAGCCGCGCAGGGTGTGGTAGCGCGCCAGCACGTCGCCGATGGTGTAGTTGCGCACGTGGCCCATGTGCAGCTTGCCCGACGGATAGGGGAACATCGACAGGCAATAGTATTTGGGACGATCGGACGCATCGGCGGCGCGGTAGACCTGGCTGGCTGCCCACTGCGCCTGTGCGGCGCGTTCGATTTCCGAAGGAAGGTATTTTTCTTGCATTGCGGCAACCGCTTAGAATCAAGGCGGCCGATTATACCGCCCGCCGCGCCCCGCCCTGCAGCCGGGAACAGCGGCCACGCCGCGGATCGACCGGTTTTCGACCACACCTGAGGAGAACCCATGAAAACCCTGCTTCCGTTTACCCTGCTTGTCGCTTACCTGCCGGCCCTGGCTGCCCAGCCCGACGTGCTGCCGGTCAAGCAGATCGGTCTGGAACTGGCGCGCGACATCGCCATGGCCTCGGTCGAGGCCTGCCGCAAGGACGGCTACAACGTCTCCGCCGTCGTCCTGGACCGCGCCGGCAACGTGCAGGCCGCGCTGCGCGATACGCTGGCGGCCCGCCACACGCTGGAAATCGCCGAGCGCAAGGCCGGCATGAGCATCATGTCGGGCAGCGACTCCGGCGAATTCCGCGCCGCGCGCGGGGACATCCGCCCTGAGCTCAACCACATCAAGGGCCTCATCGTGATGGACGGCGCGCTGCCGATCCGCGCCGCCGGTAGCCTGATCGGCGCCGTCGGGGTGTCGGGGGCGCCTGGCGGTGAAAAAGATGCTGCCTGTGCCGCCGCGGCGCTGAAGAAAGTGGAAGAACGGCTGGAGTTCGCGATGTAAGACCAACCGGACGGGGTTTCCGCACGCGGATGACACGCCCTGCCCCGCGAGAGTAGTGCGGGGTTGTTGGCGCATACGACTCCACATGGGCTTCAGCCCATAGTGGATCGGAGTACCCACAAGGGGCATCGCGATCCTTCAGGGCTTTAGCGCCTCTACTACCACGGCCCGCCCCTTGCGGGTAAAATGCGGCGTTTTCGCCTAATTTTTACCTATCCTTCAGGGAGTCCCAGCATGTCCAAGAAGCATCCCGTCATTGCGGTCACGGGTTCATCCGGCGCCGGCACCACCACCGTCAAGCGCGCGTTCGAGCATATTTTCTTCCGCGAAAAAATCAATGCCGCCGTGATCGAGGGCGACAGCTTCCACGGACTGTCGCGCGTCGAGTTCAAGGAAGCGGTGAAAAAAGCCGAAGCTGAAGGCAACATGTCGTTCAGCCACTTCGGCCCCGCCGCCAACCGCTTCGACAAGCTGGCCGAACTGTTCGAAACCTACGGCAAGACCGGGGGCGGCCAGAAGCGCTACTACATCCACAGTGACGAGGAAGCTGCCGAGCACAACAAGCGCCTCAATACCAGCCTCAACCCCGGTGAGTTCGCCCCGTGGGAAGACGTGCCCGCCGGTTCCGACGTGCTGTTCTACGAAGGTCTGCACGGCCTGGTGAAAACCGACGACATCGACGTCTCCAAGCACGTCGACCTCGGCATCGGCGTGGTGCCCATCGTCAACCTCGAGTGGATCCAGAAGATCCACCGCGACGGCGCCGAGCGCGGCTATTCGGCCGACGTCATCGTCGACACCATCCTGCGCCGCATGCCGGACTACGTGAACTACATCACGCCGCAGTTCTCGCGCACCGACATCAACTTCCAGCGCGTGTCGACGGTCGACACCTCCAACCCTTTCATCACGCGCGACATTCCGACGCCGGACGAAAGCTTCATCGTGATCCGCTTCCGCAATCCGGATGGCGTCGACTTCCCCTACCTGCTGAACATGATCCCGAATTCCTTCATGTCGCGCCGCAACACCATCGTGGTGCCGGGCGCCAAGATGGGCTTCGCCATGGAACTGATCCTGGCACCGATCATCCAGGACATGATCGCGAACAAGAACAAGTGACCCCTTGTTTCCCCCAACAAAAACGGAGCCCACAGGCTCCGTTTTTGTTTACGCCCCAGCGAAACGGTCATCGCCCTCGCCAGGCCGCAGGGTAGTCTGCACGCACGAAGGCCTCGAACGCGTCGGCCGGCTTCGGCTTGCTGAAGTAATAGCCCTGCACCTCGTTGCACCCCTGTTCGCGCAGGAAGGCCAACTGCCCTTCGGTTTCGACGCCTTCGGCGATGGTGAGCAGCCCAAGGCTGCCCGCCAGACTGATGATGGCGCTGACGATGGCGCGGTCTTCCGGGTCTTCGCCGATGTCGCGCACGAAGGATTGGTCGATCTTGAGTCGGTGGACCTTGAAGCGCTTGAGATAGCTGAGCGAGGAATAGCCGGTGCCNNTATCCATCACCTGCCGAACCGTAGCGCTACCGAATGCGCTGTCCTTAAGCTCCGGCACGATAGAGGCGACCAACGCCTTTTCATCTAGGACGCCCTCGGCCACTAGAATCTCCGCCAGCAAGCCGGTCAGGGACTTGGTCATGGACATAGCTGCGTGCTTGCCAGACTCACCCAAACAGCCCCAGTAACGTTCGTAGACGATCTTGCCCCGGTGCAGGATCAACATACCATCGGTGTAGTTGGCGGCCAGGGACTCCTTCCAGGTCATGCGCTCGTTCGAGCCTGTGGGCGTGAAACGGAGGGCGTCGATGGCTGCCTCATCCAGGGCGTATTCCAGGGGAACCGGTGCGCCGATGCCGCGGCTGACCTGCTCGGTTGGCAGCAACTCGCGAATGTGGCAGACCGTCCAGCGCAGCTTGGGAAAGCTGAAGTAGTTGGAGTCGGGCTGCATGATCAGCTTGTCAGCCGGAGGTGGGAAACCCTGCATCCAACCCAGTACGCTCGGGTCGGAGTGTGCCGCCGTAAGTTGGCTGGCGGCGACCGGCAGCGCCATCAGGCTCAATCCAAACAGTAGGGGGGAAACTCTGCGATGAAGTGATGAGCTCAGCATGTGCCAATCCGTTTATCTCTGCCCGTAGGCCCTAATTTTAAATGGACCGGTAGATCAGGGGTTCATAAATTGCATTCTGGGCAGAATGACCTGTTGAATCGCCCCGGCTCCAGTAGAACTTTTAAGCATGAGCCCCACCGGTCCGCTTTTGTCGAACATGAGTCGGTTGAGCTCCCCTAGCTGGACGTCCGCTTCTGGCCGAAAGCTGCCCCCGTCCAAGTAACACAGGGGCTATGGAATACATTCCTATCTCAGCCGCTCGATCCACGCACTCATCTCCACCGGCCGCTGGAAGTGATACCCCTGGAAGCGCTCACACCCCTGCTGGCGCAGGAAGGCGAACTGGGCTTCGTTTTCGACGCCTTCGGCGACGACTTCGAAATGCAGGTGGCTGGCCATCGAGAGGATGGTTTCGACCAGGGCGACGTCGTTGGGGTCGTGCGGGATGTCCTGGACGAAGCTCTTGTCGATCTTGAGTTCGGACAGCGGCAGGCGCTTGAGGTAGGTGAGCGAGGAATAGCCGGTGCCGAAGTCGTCGATCGACATGCGAACGCCGCGTGCGTTCAGCCGGTCCATCACGGCGATGGCCGCCGGCGCGTCATCCATGGCAACGCTCTC
The DNA here is from genome assembly GCA_003510325.1 of Thiobacillus sp. GTDB lineage: Bacteria > Pseudomonadota > Gammaproteobacteria > Burkholderiales > Thiobacillaceae > Thiobacillus. Next base: position 11,637 of record DONB01000148.1, read on the forward strand.
AGTCAGTTCCAGTTCCAGGCACTGCGGCGCCAGACCCGTCTCGTCGAGAATCTGCGTCACCAACTCGGGCAGATGCGGGTGACGAAACTGCACGGCCGACAGGTTGACCGACATCGTCATCGGCGTCAGGCCGGCATCGATCCACGCTTTCATCTGCCGGATGGCACTGCGTAGCGCCCATTCCCCGATGGGTAGGATCTGGCCGCTTTCTTCCGCGATGGGGATGAAGTCGGCCGGCGCGATCATGCCGAGTTCGGGGTGCTCCCAGCGCAGCAGCGCCTCGATGCCGACGAGGCGATCATCCTGCAGCGAGATCTGGGGCTGATAGTGCAATTGCAACTGCTTGCGCTCCACCGCACGGCGCAGCGCGTTTTCCATTTTCAGGCTGTGGGCCGACCGCGCCTGCATTTCCGCAGTGAAGTAACGGTAGGTATTGCGGCCATCGTGCTTGGCACGGTACATGGCCGCATCGGCGCATTTTGAGAGCGATTCGAAATCCTCGCCGTCGCCGGGATACAGGGCGATGCCGATGGACAGAGTCACGCTCAGTTCGAAACCCTCGATCTGATAGGGTTGCCCGACGGCTTCCAGCAGCTTCCCCGCCACGTGCGCCGCGCCTTCGGCTCCGGTGTCAGGCAGGAGCAGGATAAACTCGTCGCCGCCCTGGCGCGAAACCGTGTCCACTTCGCGCACCACCCCCTTCAGGCGATCGGCGACCTCGACCAGCAACGCGTCGCCGATGCGATGGCCGAGCGTGTCGTTGACGTTTTTGAAGTGGTCGAGATCAACGAACATGATCGCCAGCTCGGCATGGTTGCGCTGGGCGGTACTGAGATCGTGCCGGACGCGATCGTTGAGCAGGGCACGGTTCGGCAGACCGGTAAGCGGATCGAAGTGTGCCAGCCGCTGGATATGCGCCTGCGCTTCCTTGTGCTGGGTGATGTCGCTTGAAATGCCGATGTAGTGGCTGACTGCGCCTTGCGCATCGAGCACCCGGATGATCGAGAGCATTTCCGGATACAGCCCCCCGTCCTTGCGACGATTCCACATCTCGCCCTGCCAGCGTCCCTGCGTGGCAATGGCGTCCCACATCGCGCGGTAGAAGGCCTGGTCATGGCGCCCCGAAGCCAGCATGCCCGGCGTCTGCCCCAGCGCTTCGGCCTCGCTGTAGCCGGTGATGGCGCTGAATGCCTGGTTGACCATGATGATGGTGCCCTGCGCATCGGTGATCAGGATCCCTTCGCCGCTCTGCTCGAACACCTTGGCGGCGAGGGCCAGCTGCGCCTCGGCCTGCTGACGCTTGGTGATGTCGATGAAGGTCGCGATCGCGCCCACCACCACGCCGTCGGTGACGATGGGATTCGACCAGTATTCGACCGGGATCGCCACGCCGTCCTTGCGCCAGAACACCTCGTTGGAGACGTTCATCGCCTGGTTCGACAGATAGGCACGATGAATGCTGCATTCGCTTTCCGGATAGGCACTGCCGTCGGCACGAGAATGATGGATGAGTGCGTGGATGCGCTTGTCCAGCACTTCGTCCTCGTTCTGGTAGCCCAGCATTTTCAGGAAGGCCCGGTTGGCGAAGGTGCAGTTGCCGTCGAAATCCACGCCATAGGCCGCCTCGGCCATCGAATCGAGCAGCAGGCGCAGGCTCTCGCGGGAATCGTGCAAGGCCTGCTCCGCCAGCTTGCGCTCGGTGATGTCCTCTCCCGAAGCGAGTATGCCGTTGATCCGGCCCGATTCGTCCCGCAGCAGCACGTTGTGCCAGGCAACCATGCGTTCCTCGCCTTTGCGGGTCAGGATGGCATTTTCCATGTACTCGACGGGTGCGATGTCGCCCTTCATCATCCGGGCGACATTCTCCCTGACGTCCTGCCGCATGCGTTCGGGCAGAAAATGGCCGATCCAGTCCTTGCCCAGTATCTCCGCCTCGGGCGCGCCCAGCATGTCGCAGCCCTTGTGGTTGACGAGCTGCACCCGGCCCTCGGCATCGAGCGCTATCAGCATCACGCCGGCAATGTTCAGGTATTGCTGCGCCTGCTGCCGGGATTGCATCAGCGCCTGTTCCGCCTGCGCGCGCTTGGTGATGTCGCGGGCGACACCCAGCACGCCGACGGGTTTTCCGTCGTCATCCAGCATCGGCGTCTTGATCGTTTCAAACAGCCTGCGGCTGCCATCGTCGGCGAAGCTCAGCCATTCCTCGTTGATGCTGGGTGTGCCGGCGGCCATCGCCGCACGGTCGTGCTCGCGAAAGAAGTCGGCCTGCTCGCGGCCGACAAAGTCGTAGTCGGTCTTGCCGACGATGTCCGCCTCGCTGGCTCCGAAAAACCGTTCGAACATCGGGTTGCAGCTCAGATAGACGCCGTCCGCATCCTTCAGCCAGACCAGGTCGGGGAGCGCGTTGAGCGTGGACTTCAACTGGCGCTGCGCCGCAAGAATTTCGGCAGTGCGCTGGGCGACACGCGCTTCAAGCAGCTGCTTTTGCGCCCGCAACTCGAAAAAAATCCTCGCCAGATACCCCAGCAGCAGGCTGACAAGGATGCCCAGCGCCAGCCGCATCCAGATATCGAGCTGATGAGTCCAGCCCCTGGCCGGCGCAACGCTCAGCGTCCAGGTGGCATTGGGGACTTTCAGGGCCTGCTCCACGGGTTCGATCAAGGGAACCGGCGACGAACGGGCGATGATCTGTTTCTTTCCGCTATCCGGGTGGACGCGCCACAGCTCGTAATCCAGATTCTGATGATCCAGACTCGACAAGTGGGCCATATCCAGCCCGCCGGGCAGGCGCATCACGACAAGGGTGAAGCCCCAGAAAACCGAACGCCCGTTGCCGTCTTGCAGAAAAACCGGCAGCCGCCCGACGACCCCGGTACCGCCCTGTACCAGTTCAAGCGGGCCGGCCAGGGTGAGCCTGCCGCTGTCGCGGGCGCTCAGGGACTCCTTGCGTTGCGTCGGTGAGGCCAGCAGGTCCAGGCCCACCGCCCGCTCGTTCCCCGCCATCGGCGCAACGTCCCGGATCACCCCGCCGGGCGCCAGCGCCAACTCGGATACGCCCGGATAAAACGGCAGCATCTTGCCTGCAGTCGTCTCGAAGTCGGGCACGGCGCCGTTGCCCTGGCGCACCAGAGCTGCCAGGGCATGCGCCGCAGACAGGGCATGCTCGATGGTGTGCTCGATCGCATGGACATGGTCGCCTGCCAGATGCGCAACGCGCACCCGCTCGCGTTCGATGGCATTCCGCTCCAGTTGCCAGACGATCACGCCCGGCAACGCTGCAGCGAGCAGAAAGACGACGACGCCCGCCAGCAGGGAACGGGGTGGACGGGACGGACTCAAGGCAGGCATGGCTATGCGCCCGTGGTCATGGAAGAAACCGCCCGCAGGCCGGGACGCGGCATGGTCAAACCACCGCGAACCCTACCAGCGCGATTTCGTCGCCGTCGCTGACCGGTGCGGACTTGTCGGCGAACTGCTTGTTGATGGTGATGTTGAGCTTGGGATTGCCGAGCAGCATCTTCTTCCACATCTCGCCGCGTTTGGACAGCACGAACAGCAGACGCTCGCCGTCGGTCACGTCGGGCGGCAAGGCGATTTCGTCCGAGGCCATGCCGAGCGTGTCCACCAGGTCGCCGAAAAACAGGATTTTCACCATCGCTCCCCCCGTATAATTCGTCATTGATCGCCCGATTCTACCCCCGTATGTCCGCCCATCTGCTGGAAAACCTCAACCCCGAACAGCGCGCTGCCGTGACGCTGCCGCATGAATCCGCGCTGATTCTGGCCGGGGCCGGCTCGGGCAAGACGCGGGTGCTGACCACGCGCATCGCCTGGCTGCTGCAGACGGGCCAGGCCACGCCGGGCTCCATCCTGGCCGTGACCTTCACCAANNCGCACGCACTACCGCGAAGCCGGGCTGCCGCAGTCGTTCCAGATCCTGGATTCGCAGGACCAGCTCTCCGCGATCAAACGCCTGATGAAGGCGATGAACGTCGACACCGAGAAATACGAGCCGAAGAAGGTGCAGTGGTTCATCAACGGCCACAAGGAAGCCGGCCGCCGCGCGCGCGACGCCGAGGCTTTCGACGAATACTCGATGCGCATGGCCGAGCTGTACGAGGCCTACGACGCGCAATGCCAGCGCGAGGGCGTGGCGGACTTTCCCGAACTGCTGCTGCGCGCCTACGAACTGCTGTACCGCAACGAGCCGCTGCGCCAGCATTACCAGGACCGCTTCCGGCACATCCTGATCGACGAATTCCAGGACACCAATACGCTGCAGTACCGCTGGCTCAAGCTGTTCGCCGGCCCGCATACCGCGCTGTTCGCGGTCGGCGACGACGACCAGTCGATCTACGCCTTCCGCGGCGCCAACACCGCCAACATGGCCGAGTTCGAGCGCGAGTTCGCCCACGGCAACGTGATCAAGCTGGAACAGAACTACCGCAGCCACGGCCACATCCTCACCGCCGCCAACACGCTGATTGCGCAGAACGCGCATCGTCTGGGGAAGAACCTGTGGACCGCGGAAGGCGAAGGCGAGCCGATCCGCATCTTCGATGCCTACTCCGATCAGGACGAGGCGAGCTTCGTGGTCGACGAGGTGCGCGCGCTCAACCGCGAGGGAATCAACCTCTCCGACATGGCGCTGCTGTACCGTTCCAACGCGCAGTCGCGGGTGCTGGAGCACGCGCTGTTCTCGGCCAGCGTGCCGTATCGGGTGTATGGGGGCCTGCGTTTTTTCGAACGCCAGGAAATCAAGCACGCGCTCGCCTACCTGCGCCTGCTGACCAACCCGGAAGACGACGGCGCCTTCCTGCGCGTGGTGAACTTCCCCACCCGCGGCATCGGCGCGCGCAGCCTNNGAGCCTGTGGCAGGCGGCCTGCACCGGCGGCGGCAAGGTGGCGGGCTTCGCAAAGCTGATCGAGGCAATCAAGGCCGCCACGCGCGACCTGCCGCTGGCGGAAGCGATCGACCATGTGATCGAGGCCACGGGACTCGCCGACTACTACCGCGCCGACAAGGACGGTGCCGACCGCCTGGAAAACCTCAACGAACTGGTCAACGCCGCGGCGCTGTTCTCGGAGGAATCCGAAGAGAACACGCTCGATGCCTTTTTGGCCCACGCCGCGCTGGAAGCCGGCGAGCATCAGGCCAGCGCCGGCCACGATGCGCTGCAGCTGATGACGGTGCACGCCGCCAAGGGGCTGGAATTCCACGCGGTGTTCATCACCGGCCTGGAGGAAGGCCTGTTTCCGCACGAGCAGAGCGCGCACGAGGAAAACGGCCTGGAGGAGGAGCGGCGGCTGATGTACGTGGCGATCACCCGCGCCCGGCGACGACTCTACCTGTCGCACGCGCAGTCGCGCATGCTGCACGGACAGATCCGCTACAGCCTGCCGTCGCGTTTCCTCGACGAACTGCCGGAGCAGGTGCTGATGCACCTGAACCGCCGCAGCGACCCCGGCTACCCGTCAAGCGTCCAGCAACCGGCAGTCGCCTACGGCACGAAGCGCCCGACGCAGGCCGGCAACGACACCGGCTACAAGGTAGGCCAGAGCGTGGCCCACGCCAAGTTCGGCACCGGCATCATCATCGACTTCGAGGGACGCGGCGCCGACGCGCGGGTACAGGTGAAATTCCGCGAGGCCGGCACCAAGTGGCTGGCGCTGGCCTACGCCAAACTGTCGGCCGTCTGAACCTTGTTTTAGAGGGATGCCACGGTGTCGCCGGCTGACGGCGCATCGTCCGCCCACACCGCGAAAATCGCCTGATACGACGCATACAGCGAGCCGAACAGCACCGGCATCGCCACCAGCAGGCCGAGCAGCATCGGCACCAGCGCAGCGAGGAACAGCAGCAGGCCCAGCGTGAGGCCGTTCACCAGCATCGCCGGCCAGTTCCTGGCGACGGCTTTCAGGCTGACGCCCAGCGCGGTGGCCGGACGGGCGCCGCCGAACAGGATCAGCGCGGGTGCGAACCAGGTGGCCATGATCAGCGGCGTGAACAACACCAGCCCGGTCAGTACCGCAGGCATGGCCTGATTCAGGACCGCCTGCATTTCGGCCGGATCTTTCTGCGACTGCGCAGCCGTCATCAGCGCCTGCGGATCGAACCCCATCCCGAGCATCACCTGCCCGATCAGTAGGGTGCCGAGCAACTGCACCGCACCAACGGTCATCAACGGAATGGCGGGACCCTGCACGCCGGCGAGAAACTGCGGCAACTCGAGCTCGTTGCCGTCGTCGAGCGCGCGATAGGCGGCCATGAAGCCGGCCACCATCAGCGGCGACGCCAGTTCAGACAGCGAGCCGCCCACCACGGGGATGAGACCGAGCGCCATCACCACACCGAACAGCACGCCGAAGGCGGCGGACAGCAACAGGGGATTCTTGCGATACATGCGAAAGCCCGCAACCACCCACTGGAAACCCTGGCTGGCCGCGACCTTGCGCGGGATGTCTTGATCGGAAACCGTATTCATGCGGCGGATTTTACCCGACGCATCGTCATCTAATCAGAATTCCTTGATCACCCACATCGGCGGCCGCATGCCGGAATCGAGGCTTTCCTGACGGGCAAACTGGCCGTCGCCCTTCTGGTCGATCAGGTAGTACGGCTTGCCGACCTTGGGGATGACTTTCAGCATGTAGAGCCTGCCGTTGGCGCGGTACTCGACGACGCGCCCCT
>DONB01000052.1 GCA_003510325.1 Thiobacillus sp.
GCCTATCTGCTGGGCAGCGCCGATATCACGCCCGCGATTTCCAGATCGATCCGCCGGCGACGGGCGGCCCGCTCAATTTCTTCACCGCACCCTACGCCGAGACTGCCGGCATGCCGCTCAATATCGAGACGGGTCCGCAGGGGTACAGCATTTTCAGCCACCCGACCGGATCTTGAGTCCAGCGCCTGGGCAGACGCGCAAACAACCTGAGGCACAAGCTTGTTTGGTTCCCCGCGCTGACTTACGGGATAATGGATCGATGAGTCCCAAGAAAAAACTGTTCGAGCAATTTGCCCGTGTCGCCAAATCGCTTGCCAGCCCAAATCGACTGGAATTGCTGGAGACGCTGGCACAGGGCGAGAAGAGTGTGGATGCCCTGGCCCAGGCAACGGGCATGTCGGTGGCCAACACCTCGCATCATCTCCAGAGACTGCGTGATTCAGGCCTGGCCGAATCCCGCAAGGAGGGGCTGCAGGTGATCTACCGCCTCTCGGATGACCAGATTCCGACCTTGATGGGCTGCATCAGCCGCATCGCGGAGAAACACCTGGCCGAGGTGGAGCGCATTGTTCGTGAGCATTTCGATACGCGTGACGCACTGACACCCGTGGGGCGCAATGAGTTGATGGCCCGGGTCAAGGAAGGCGGGGCCATGGTCATCGACGTGCGGCCTGCTGCGGAATACCAGGCAGGCCACATTCCCGGTGCGATCAATATCCCGGTGGATGAGCTGCCGCAGCACCTGAAGGGCCTTCCACACGAGCAGGAGATCGTCGCCTACTGCCGCGGTCCCTACTGCATGTTGGCCTTCGAGGCCGTGGCAACCTTGCGGGAAGCGGGTTATCAGGCGCGCCGCCTTGAAGACGGCTTTCCCGAGTGGAAGGCCGAAAGCCGCCCCGTCGATAGTGGAACGCCGGATTCGAAGAAGTAAGCAATTTCAGCTCCGCTAAGGAAGCGGTGATTGATCCCATCATCGCGAGGCCCGTAGGGCCGTGGCGATCCAGTGCTCGTTGATTCCGCTCGAATTTTCTGGATTGCTTCGCTGCGCCCGCAAAAAATGTGAGTCTCCCTGAATAATTCATTGACATGTCGGCTTGTTGTGCCACTATTCAAGCATTCGTTTGAATTGTTGATTGGGGCGGACATGGACTTTCTTGCAATTCTCGCCGGCACGGCAACCGGTATCGTGTTGGGCCTGTTCGGCAGCGGCGGTTCCATCATCGCCACCCCAGCGCTGCTCTATCTGCTCGACGTGGCGCCGAAGTCGGCCATCGCCATGAGCCTGGGCATCGTCGCGGTGACCGCCACGATCGCCGCGCTGGACAACTGGAAACGCGGCAACGTGGACGTGTCGGTGGCTGCGGTGTTCGGCCTGTTCGGCATGGCCGGCACCTACGCCGGGGCGCGCCTCGGCGTGGTGACGCCGGTAGCGATCCAGCTCACGGTGTTCGCCCTGGTGATGTATGCGGCGGCCTGGCGCATGCTCAAGCCGGCCCGGCTCGCAGTCCCTGCATCAGGGGGTGCAACCGTATCCGCATCGGGTGGCGCGGTCGTGCTGCCCTGCACCGGCCTGTTCTCCCCGTGCATGGCGCATATGGCCCTGCATGGGATCGGCGTCGGCGTGCTCACCGGCTTTGTCGGGGTTGGCGGCGGCTTCCTCATCGTTCCGGCCCTGGTGCTGCTCTCGCGCATCCCCATGAAGATCGCGGTCGGCACCTCCCTGGCCATCGTCGCCGCCAAGTCCTATGCGGGCTTCGCCGGCTACATGGGCGCGGTGCCCATCGACTGGGCGCTGATGGGCGGGTTCACCGCCGTTACCGTGGTGGCCAGCTTCGCCGGCACCCGGATCGCCCACCGCTTTTCGCAGGACGCCTTGAAGCGCGGCTTCGCGGTGTTCCTGCTGTTCGTCGCCAGCTACATTTTGCTGAAAAGCGTTTTATGAAGGAGAACCAGACATGACACGCCTTATTCCCGTACTTCTTGCATCATTGATATTCGCGAGCCTGATTTCGCCTGCCGCCGCCGCGCCTCCCGGGGCGACCGAACTCAACGGACAGAAGGTGCTCACCCTGGTCGTGCGCGAGCCGCCGGCACTGCGCTGCAACAACAACATGCAGGTGGCGGCCGAACTGGCCAACCTCTACAAGGTGCCGGTGCTGGTGGTGCCCGCTTCGCTCGCCCCAGCCTCCAAGGCACCCGCCGTGTACTGGGGCGACCAGCGCATCGCCGAGGACGGCGGCGACTTCAACGGCATGGTGGGGTTCGCCCAGATGCAGGACGTCCTGGAAATCGAGGGGGTGCCCAAGCAGGACAAGCAGGGCCGTTTGCTGGAAGTGAAGAAGGAGTTCGAGGCCCTTAAATCTGCCATCAAAAGCGATCAGTGAGCATGCGACCGCTGATTGCACTACTACTCGCCTTGAGTTTCCCTGCCGCGGCCCATGCCGCGGAATCCCAGTCCTGGGAAGGGTGGATTGTGGGCGAGCCATGCGCGGACCGGCTGCGGGTGGCGGACTGTCCGTTGCGGCACATCGACCGTCCGGTGCTGCTGCTGCTGGAGGAAGGCCGCGCGCTCGCTTTCGTCGTGGCTGAAGGCCGTGCGGTTTCCCCTGCCGAAGTGGACAAGGCATACGGCAAGAAAGTCCGCATCCAGGGCGGCCTGCATGACGGCGTCCTGCAGCCGGTGAAACTCGAGGTGCTGGAGGTGAGCGGCGAACGCAAGTTTTTCAAGGGATGCCTGTAGTCAGGAGTCAGGGGCCAGGAATCAGATGATGGGAATCAGGGTAAAACATGCTTGCTTGCTGTTCCTGCTGCTTGCCAGCGTGGCAACGGCGGGTGAGGCGAAGCTGGCGGAATTGGCCTCTGCGGCGGGAATGGAAGCCTATCCTGTGCCGCTGAAGGCCCCGGCTTTCCGCCTGCCCGCCCTGACCGGCGAGGCGCGCAGCCAGGTCGACTACCGCGGCCGCGTGGTGCTGCTCAATTTCTGGGCCAGCTGGTGCCCGCCCTGCCGCGAGGAATTTCCCTCGCTGGTGCGGCTGCAGGCGGCGATGGCCGGGGAGCCGTTCACGGTGCTGGCGGTGGCGGTGCGCGATGGCGATGAGGCGGTGGCGGGATTTCTCGCCGCGGGCCGCCCGCCCTTCGACGTGCTGCTCGACCGCGATGGCGCGACAGCGGCGGCCTGGCACGCTGCCGGCGTGCCGGTGACCTATCTGCTGGACCGGCAGGGACGGATGCTGGCGGGAAAAGTGGGGCTNNTAAGGAGAGAGGTTATGCGATTCGTACTCTGGCTGTTGTTGTGGCCCGTTGCTGCCGCCGCGGGACAGAACCTGCTGATGTCCACGGAAGAACTGGCTGCGGCGCAAGCTCAACGGCCGCTGGCCCTGATCGACGCAGAAAACGCGGAGAGCTACCAGCGCGCCCACATCCCAAGGGCGCTGAATCTTTACTACATGGATCTGGAAGACGCCGAGGAAAACGCCAAGACCGGCCTGCCCATCCATCCTAACCTGGGGGCGAGCAAGTTCGGCGCCCTCGGCATCCGCCGCGACACCGAGGTGGTGGTGTACGACTCGGGCAACGGGCGCGGCGCCTCCGCCGTGCGCTACATCCTCAACTTCCTCGGCCACGAACGGGTGCGCGTGCTGGACGGCGGCTTTCGCAAATGGCTGAAGGAGGGACGCCCGCTTACCCAGGCAAGCTCCAAGCCGGTCAAGGTCATCTATGTGGCGCAGCCGCGCAACGACTGGGCACTGAAGACCGAGGCGCTGGCCGGGCGCGCCGCGCTGATGCTGGATGCGCGCTCCATCGGCGAATACGCCGGCAAGGACGCCGGCGGCGCGCGCCAGGCCGGCCACATCCCGGGCGCGAAAAGCCTGCCCTGGACTTTGCTCTCCGGCGATATCGCGACATTCAAGGACGCGGAAGCGATGCGGCGGGTGCTTGCCAGGCACGGCGTGACGCCCGACAAGGAAATCGTCACCTACTGCAACCCCGGCCTGGGGCGCTCCACTTTCCTCCAGACGGCCCTGGAGTCCCTCGGCTACGACAAGGTCAAGGTCTACTCCGGTTCCTGGATCGAGTGGGCCTCCGATCCCGCACGCCCCATCGAAAGGTAATGCCATGGAACGCCGCGAATTTCTGAAGAGCACGGCTTACTGCGGTCTGGCGCTGGCCTTCGGCGGGCCGTTGACCAGCCTGCGCGCCCATGCCGCCGAGTCCGGCACGCTGCGCACCCTTCGACTAAGCTCAGGGCGGGCTTGGGAAGACGTCTACCGCAAGGAATTCACCGCCACCCGCGGCGACGCCCAGGGTTTCGCTTTCCACTGCTCCAACTGCCAGGGCAACTGCGCCTGGAAGGTGTACGCCAAGGATGGCGTGGTCACCCGCGAGGAGCAGGCCGCCGCCTATCCGCCGATCGATCCGAAAATTCCGGACGCCAATCCGCGCGGCTGCAACAAGGGCATTGTCCACTCCAAGCAGATGGCGCAGGCCGACCGCCTGCTGCACCCCATGAAACGCACCGGCAAGCGCGGCGAGGGCAAATGGCAGCGGGTGAGCTGGGAGGCGGCCATCGACGACATCGCCGTGCGCGTCGTGGACACGCTGGAAAAGAACGGGCTGTCTTCGCTCATGCTCTATTGCGGCACCGGCATCCTGTCCCAGGGGCGGCGCGCGGGGCCGTTGCGCCTGGGCTCGCTGCTGGGCGCCCAGCGCCTGTATCCGGCGAGCGCGGTGGGCGACATGTTTAGCGGCGCGTCGCTGGCCTATGGGCTCGCCACCGTGGGCCACACGCTGGATGCCTGGTTCGAGGCCAAGACCATCGTGCTGTGGGGCATCAACGCGGCGGTCACCCGCATCCCGGATGCCCACTATCTTTCCGAGGCGCGCTACAACGGTGCGAAGATCTACTGCATCACCCCCGAGTACAACGCCACCGCCAAGCTCTCCACCGACTGGCTGCCGGTCAAGCCGGGCACCGACAGTTTCCTGGCGATGTCGCTGCTGCACGTGCTGTTCCGCGACGACCTCATTGACCGCGAGTTCGTGCGCGAGCAGACCGATCTGACCTTCCTGGTACGCACCGACACGGGCGAACTGCTGCGCCACAAGGATTTACGCGACCAGGGCAAGGATGACGTGTTCTATTGCTGGGACGAGGAAAGCCAATCGCCGCAGCCCATGCCCGGAACCCAGGGCCACTTCAAGAAGTCGCTGCGTCTGGGCAAGCTCAAGCCCGCGCTCAGCGGGTCGTGGGAAATCAAGGACAAGGACGGCAAGGCCATCCCCGTCACCACCGTATTCGAGCAGGCGAAAAAAGAGTCGCTCAAGTACCCGCCGGCCGAAACCCACAACACCACCGGCGTGCACCCCGATCTGGTCGAGCGCATGGCGAGGGACCTGGCGAAGGCCGACAAGGCCATCGTCAACATCGGTTTTTCGCTGCACAAATACGTGTCGGGAACGATGACCTGCTGGGCGGCGGCGCTCGCCTGCGCGCTTACCGGCCACGCCGGCGAACGCGGCGGGCTGGACACCGAGAACAACTGGAGCCTGGGCGGCATCGGGCCGCTGTCCAGCCCCAAGCCGGCACGTTTCGCCTCGGGCTTTTTCAACGAATGGATGAACGGCGACATGGAAAAGACCATGCAGCGCCACTATTCCGACGCCCACCTGAAGGCCACGGCCGGCTTCGATTCCAAGGACATCGCCCAGCTCGCCGAGCAGTTCCGCCAGACCAGCAACGCGTATTTCGGCAAGCCCGGCACGGTGCTGCTGTTCGCCGACAACATGCTGCAACGCAACAAGTCCGAGGCGCATTACCGCCAGGCCTTCATCGAGGGGCTCGATCTCTTCGTCAACGTCAACCACCGCATGGATTCCACCGCGCTGTGGGCGGACTACGTGCTGCCGGCGAAGAGCCAGTACGAGTCCTGGGACATCCGCGGCGAGCTGGGTTACCACCGCTTCTGCAACATCACCGTGCCGCCGAAGGGCCTGAAACCCTTCGGCGAGACCAAATCCGAGTGGGAGATCTGCCTGCTGCTGGCGCGGGCGATGGCAAAAGAGGCGAAACGGCGCGGCATTGGCGCCATCCCCGATCCCGACTTTCTCGAAACCCGGGACGACAAGGCCGCGCCGGTGATGCGCGATCTGGCCCGCCTGCCCGAAGATTTCACCGACAACGGCACGCTCATGAACGACGAGGACGTGGTGCGCTGGCTGATGAAGAACGTCCCCGCCATCGCGCCGTGGACGCCGGAGGACGCCATGAAGCGCGGCTTCGTCCCGCTCAACCGCGAGGCCGGCTTCAGCTCGCCGCTGTACGCCAACCGCCCGTTCCATTCCTTCGAACACAACGTCTACCTGCGCCAGCCCTACAAGACGCTCTCGGGCCGGCAGCAGTTCTACGTCGACCATCCCGTGTTCAGGCAGCTCGGCTGCACCACGCCGACGGCCATGAAGCCGCTGCGCCCGCCGAGCTTCCCGCTCGCCTTTTTCACGCCCCACGCCCGCCATGGCATCCACTCCCAGTGGCGCAGCAATGCCCAGTTGCTGCGCCTGCAGCGCGGCGAGCCCTACATCTGGCTGAACCCGGCCACCGCAAAAGCGCGGGGCATCGCCGAAGGCGACCCGGTGCGGGTGTTCAACGACGTCGGCGCGTTCAGCGCCCGCGCCAAGCTCATGCCCGCCGTGCCGCCCGGCTCGGTCGTCATGGACCACGCCTGGGAGCCTTACCAGTTCAGCCAGCGCCTCGGCCTCAACAACGTGGTGGCGGGGATGCTCTCGCCGATCGAGCTGGCGGGCGGCTGGGGACACCTCAAATTCAATCCCAACTGGGACGGCAACATGATCGCCTTCGAATCGGCGGTGGATGTGGAGAAAACAGCATGAGTACACGTCAGCTCGCGATGGTCATCGACCTCAACAAGTGCATCGGCTGCCAGACCTGCACCCTGGCCTGCAAGTCGCAGTGGACGGATCGCGGCGGCCGCGAATTCATGTACTGGAACCATGTGGAAACCAAACCCGGCAAGGGCTATCCGCGCGACTGGGAAGCGGCCGGCGGCGGCTGGGAAGGCGACAGCCTCAAGCCCGGCAAATTGCCGCGCCTCGCCGAGGACTACGGCGTTCCCGCCGACTTCAATTACGAAGCGGCGCTGTTCGAGCCCGGCGACCAACCGCTGCGTCCGCTGGACGCCATGCAATGGGGGCCGAACTGGGAAGAAGACCAGGGCGCGGGAGAATTCCCCAACGGCTATTTTTTCTATTTGCCGCGCCTGTGCAACCACTGCACCAAACCGGCCTGCCTCGCCGCCTGCCCGCGCCAGGCCATCTACAAGCGCGAGCAGGACGGCATCGTGCTGATCGACCAGGAGCGCTGCCGTGGCTACCGCTACTGCGTGGCGGCCTGTCCCTACAAAAAAATCTATTTCAATCCGCTGGCGGGCAAGTCGGAGAAATGCATCTTCTGCTACCCGCGCGTGGAGAAAGGCATCCCGCAGGCCTGCGCCTACCAGTGCGTGGGACGCGCGCGCCACGTTTCCTATCTGGACGATATAGAGGGCGCCGCGCATCAGCTGGTGAACGTGTGGAAAGTGGCGCTGCCGCTGCACGCGGAATACGGTACCCAGCCCAACGTCTACTACGTGCCGCCGCTGTCGCCGCCCACTTTCGACGCCGATGGCAAACCCACCGGCCAGCCGCGCATCCCGGACGATTACCTGCAACAGTTGTTCGGGCCGGGGGTCGAGTCGGCGCTCGCCACCTTGCAGCAGGAGATCGACAAGAAAACGCGCGGCGAAAGCTCGCCGCTGATGGACCTGCTGATCGCCTACCGCCACGGCGACATGTTTCGCCTGAGCCGCCCCGATGGCGTGACGCCATGAGCCGGGCGCTGGTTTGGCTGTTGCTGCTGCTCATCGCGCCGTCCTGGTCCGCAGCCGAGGGCGGGCGAACGATCCGGGTCGCCGAGCAGGCCGGCGTGCCGCCCCTCGACCCCGCCGACCTCGCCTGGACGCGGGCGCCGGCAACGCGCGTGGCGCTCTATCCGCAGGCCACCGCGCCGGGCGGACCGGGTGGCGCAGTCCTGCCGGTGGAGGCGCGCGCGCTCCGCGGTGCCGGGCGGCTGGCGGTGCGCCTGGCCTGGACCGACGCGCACGAAAATTCAGCCGACCCCCGCGCCACCCACCGCTTCGCCGATGCGGTGGCCGTGCAGTTCGCACCGGCGGGTAAAACCCTGCCCTACGTGGGCATGGGAGAACCCGGACAGCCGGTGCAGATCTGGTTCTGGCGCGCCGGCCAGCCGGCTCAGCGGCTGGCCGGCCAGGGCTTTGGCAGCCTTGCGCGCAGCCCGGGCGCGGCGCCCGAGGCGCGCGCCCGGCGAACCGCCGGCGGCTGGGAAGTCGTGCTGCGCGGCGAGGCGGGNNCCGAGGATGGCCGCGCGGGGCGCAAGCGCCTGTCCGCCTGGCAGGCACTGGACACACGCGGCGGCCCATCGCCCACGGCGCTGGGGTCGGAGGCCGACAGCAGCGGCGATCCGTCGCGGGGCGCACGCCTCTACACCGAGCACGGCTGCGCAGCCTGCCACGCGCCGGGCGTAGGCCTGGGCCCCAGCCTCGCGCATGCCGGCGGCATTCACTGGCCCGGCTACCTGCGCCGCGCCATCCTCGAACCCGACGCCTTCCGCGTGCCGGGGTATGCTTCGGCCATGCCCGCCCTGCCGCTGCAGGCGGACGAGGTCGAGGACCTGGTCGCGTATCTGATGAGCCTGCATTGAAACCGGAGATCAAATGAATCTGGAAATTCGTGTCATTTCCCAGCATCCCCCAGGTGGCCGTTGCACCCTCTATGCCGGCTATGTCGAGGTGCTGGCCGCCCACCTGGGCGCCCGCATTGAAATCGAATTCAGCACCGAGCGGGACGCCCATGGCTCGGGTTTTCCTTCCCTGCTGGTGAACGGATTTCCGGCCCAGCCAGCGGATGGGGTAATCCTGATGCCGGCGGACCTGTGCGCGATGCTGGCGGCGGGACAGGACGAAATGACCCTGCCCGGCTTGGCCGAGGCGCTGGAAGCCCCGCTGGAGCGCATGATGGAAGGGGCGTGACTAGGGCCGACACTGCGCCGCATGTCACCGGGGCGCAAACTTGCCGGCTGCTTCGACAACTTGAAAAGAAACTGCCATGAGCACGAACAAAAATGTTTCCATCATGTGTTTTCACGACGAGCTGTGCCAGGTTTTCAATGCCATGATGACGGCGCTGAACCTGCTCAGACAGGGCGCCAGGGTAACGGTGTTCTTCGGTTCGCGCGGCGTCAACGCCATCCACCGAGCGAAGATGCCGGAACTCCGTTGCCTGCCGGACATGCCCGAGATGGGCGAGGCGGTGATGAAGCGCATGGACGAACTGGAATTGCCGCTGCTGGAAGACCTCTTCTTCATGTTCATCGCCGAGGGCGGCGAAGTGCTGGCCTGCCCGCTCAATATCCCGCTGTTCGGCATGAGCGAGCGCGACCTGATAGACGGTGCGAAGATCGCGGACCCCGCCCGCTACTACAAGGAGGTGGTCATGTAGACGGACATGAATCTCACTTTTTGACTTTGCTTCGCCAGTCATGCCGGCGGGGTTTCTGCCCGGGGCAATCCGGGAAATTTTGTTTTTCGAACCAAGGAGTATCACCATGAATCCGAATCTGTAGCGTATCACAATGTTTTTCTCCCTGTTGTTTTCCCTCGTCCTTGGCTTCGGCGCTTCCGCCGCCGAATTGGACGACCGTCATGCGCTTGAAGGCGTGAAGACCGGCAAGGCTGTTTTCGACATCGCCAGCGGCAATCCCCANNTCCCCAAGCCATCTTGACAGTCCTGGGCATCGTCGACGAGACAATCGATGGCTTGAAGCGGCAGGGCGTCGAACCGCACATCGTGGTCGCGTTTCGCGGGCCGGCGGTACGGTTCTTGAGCGCGGACAGCGGCGTGATCCCCCCGGAACATGCCGCCACGGCGATGGAGCTTGCGGATCGTGTCGAAAAGTTGGCCGCGCGCGGCGTGCGTGTCGAAGCCTGCGGCATCACCACGCGCATGATGAAAATCGACCATGCCAAGCTGATCAAGGGCGCGCACCCGGTCGCCAACACCTTCAATTCACTGATCGGATACCAGACCAAGGGCTATGCGCTGATTCCCGTGTTCTAAATCGAAACTGAAAAATGTACGTATTGATCGCTTCCGGCAACGAGCCTCCAAATTCATGTCTGCCCTGATGCCAGCCTCACCGCGCGGCAACATCCTGATCCTGGCGCTGAGCCAGGCCTTGATGCTGTCCGCCATTGTCCTGTCGATGGCGCTCGCCGCGATCCTCGGCGCCATGCTCGCCCCCGACAAGGGGCTGGCGACGCTTCCCGTCGCGGCGATGGTGATCGGCACCGCGCTCGCCTCGCTGCCGGCGGCCATGCTCATGCGCCGGACGGGCCGCCGTCCGGGTTTCCTGATCGGCGCGCTGCTCGGCGTCGGCGGCAGCCTGCTGAGCGCGCTGGCGCTTTACCGGAGCGACTTTGCCGCCTTCGTCATCGGGCATTTCCTGCTCGGAAGCTACCAGGGCTTCGCCAATTACTACCGTTTTGCCGCCGTCGAGGCCGCCGGTCCGGCCCAGGCCGGCAGGGCCATTTCCCTGGTGGTGGCCGGCGGTGTGGTCGCGGCCTTTCTTGGCCCCCAGCTCGGGGTATGGGGGCGCGACTGGATCGGCGGGCAGATCTTTGTCGGTTCCTACCTGGCGCAGGGGGTCCTCAGCCTCGCCGCACTGGTTTTGCTCTCCCGCCTGCGCCTTCCTAAAGTGGCCGCTGTCGACGACGGCCCTGCACGCCCGCTGCGCGAAATCCTGGCCCAGCCCGCCCTGCGGGTGGCGATCTTCGGCGCCGCCATCGGCTATGCCGCCATGATCATGGTGATGACGGTGACGCCGCTGGCGATTCTGGGCTGCGGCCTGCCGGGGTCGGACGTGACGCCGGTGATCCAGTGGCACGTGGTGGGAATGTTCGCGCCGTCCTTCTTTACCGGAATCCTGATTGCACGCTACGGCGCGCCGCGCATCATGCAGGCCGGGTTCGTCCTGCTGCTCGGCCACGTCGTGCTGGCCCTGTCCGGCGTCGAGTTCATGCATTTTCTGTCGGCACTGATCTTGCTCGGCGTCGGCTGGAACTTCGCATTCATCGGCGGCACCGCGCTGCTGACCCAGGCCTACCAACCCGGCGAGCGGATGAAGGTGCAGGCGGTGAACGAATTCGCCGTCTTCGGCCTGGTGGCGGCGGCCACCCTGTCGGCGGGATGGCTCTACGACCGCTTCGGCTGTGTAACGCTGAATCTCGCGGTGACGCCCCTCCTGTTGGCCGCGTTGATTGCGGCCATCGGCATCGAGCGGAAATTCCACCGGCTGGCGATGGCCGCTGCCTGAAAATCGCAACAACCGGGTTTCCCAATGAACACTGCCCCNNGCCCCGATCGATCCGCGCGTGCTGGAAGCCATGCTGCCGTATCTCGCCGTCCACTACGGCAACCCTTCTTCCGACCATGTTGTCGGGCAGCGTGCGAAGGCCGCGGTGGAAGCCGCCCGTGCCGAGGTGGCGACGCTGATAGGGGCAACGCCCTCGGAAATCATCTTCACCGGTTGCGCCACCGAGGCCAACAACCTGGCACTGCTGGGTGCGCGGTCGGCGTTGTCCAGTGGGCGCAAATTATTGGTGACGTCCGCTATTGAACATCCTTCCGTCCTGCAACCCCTGCGCCATCTGGCACGGGAAGGCTGGTCATTAACCGAACTGCCGGTGGATGCGGCCGGCAGGGTGCAAATGGATCGCGCGGCGCACGCCATCACGCCGGAGGTGGCGCTGGTGTCGGTGATGCTGGCCAACAACGAGACTGGCAGCCTGCAGGCCGTGCGCGCGCTGGCCGATCTCGCCCATGCCGCGGGTGCGTTGATGCATGTGGATGCGGCCCAGGCTGTCGGCAAGGTGGCAGTGGACGTGAATGCACTGGGCGCCGACCTGCTGACCCTGGCCGGCCACAAGTTCTACGCAACCAAGGGCGTGGGGGCGCTGTACGTGCGGGCGGGCGTCGCGCTCGAACCGATCCAGTACGGTGCCGGCCACGAACACGGCCTGCGCCCCGGCACCGAGAACGTGCCGCATATCGTCGCCCTGGGCGAGGCGGCGCGGCTGGCGCGGGCCACGCTGGCGCAGGACGCCGCACGCATGGCGGTGCTGTGCGAGCGCCTGTACGGGCGGCTCGCTGCCGCCATTCCTGGCCTGCAACTCAATGGCCACCCGACCGAACGCCTGCCCAACACCCTCAATCTTTCCTTTCCCGCTGTAGCCGGATGGCAGCTGCTGGCCGCTGCCCCCGCCGTGGCCGCGTCCACCGGCTCTGCTTGCCATGCCGGCGAGCATGCTGCGAGCGGCGTGCTCGCGGCGATGGGGCTGACAGCGGAAGCGGCTGCGGGTGCGGTGCGCCTGTCACTGGGCCGGTTTACGACCGAGGCCGAAGTCGACCGGGCAGCCGATGCGTTGATCAGTGCATGGAAGTCGCTGACGGCATGAACCCCGCCGACTACGACGCCTGGTACGACACCCCGCGCGGGCGCTGGATCGGCGAGACCGAATACGCGCTGGCGGCGCGTCTACTCGCACCGCAGGCGGGCGATAGCCTGCTCGACGTTGGTTGCGGCACCGGTTGGTTCACCCGCCGCGCTGCGGCCGACGATCTTGTCGCAACGGGGCTCGACCCCAATTCCGTCTGGCTGGATTACGCGCGTGCCCACAGCAACCCGACATTGAGTTGGGTAGAAGGCGATGCCCGCGATCTTCCGTTCGCCGACGCCAGCTTCGATCATGTGCTGTCCATTGCTGCGCTGTGTTTTATCGATGACGAGCGCCAAGCCATTTCCGAATGCGTGCGGGTGGCGCGTCGCCACTTTGCCATCGGCTGGCTCAATCGCTCCAGTCTGCTGTATTGGCAAAAGGGCAGGGGCGGCGGCAGCGGCGCGTACCGTGGTGCTCGCTGGCATAGTGCGCGCGAAATCCGCACATTGTTCTTAGGATTGCCGGTGCATAATCTGACGCTGCGCTCGACCATTTTTCTGCCCTCAGGAACGGGCTGCACCACTTGGCTGGAGCAAGGTGTGCCCAAAGTACTGCCATGGGGCGGGTTGTTGCTGGTGGCAGGAGAAAAAGCCTGAATGCCACGCAGCGCAGGACATAGGATTTGTTCCTTGATCTGGAAAATGACGTGGTTTGTCACATTGGCTTTGCCTGGATGACTGCAGCGGCGGTGTCAGTTAATCAGACCGAAGCGGACATTCCTATATGTTCTCAGTCTGACTGCTTAGGTTCCGCATAGCGGACCAAGTCGGCCCAGAACCCGCCGGCCGCAATGGCCGACGACCCGCCTGTCTGAGAGAGCCTCCCGCCGTCGCTTCTTTGGCCAAAGCGGTCGCACGAAGTGGGCTTGGAGTGCCCACGGAACGCAGGGTGGGGCAAACCCCTGGTTACAGTGTTGGCTGGCCAAGGGGGTTTTTGCCGCAAGGTCCATGTTATAAGAATTTATATGTTATATTTTTCTATAACATATGGAAATGTACATGGACCAACGGAACGACAGCCCGCAACAACGCCTTACCCTTCTGGAGCTTTTGCTGGTTTGGGAAGGGCGCATTTACCGTTCGCGGGTATGCGAGCTGTTTGGCATTGGTTTGCCACGGGCCAGCCAATGGATCAAGGAAATCCGCGACCTGAACCCAACCTGGATGCAATGGGACAGCAAGTCCAGGAGCTACTTCGCTACGCCAGATTTCTACAAGCGGTACACCAAGGCCTCTCAGGCAGACATTTCCGAATCGCTTTCCCGTTACCTGTCCATGGTCGGGCTTCCCTATGCGTCGGCCATGGAAGATGGCAGTTCGGTGGCCTGGTCGGCGACGCCAAGCATCACCGCCCCGGCACCCAAGACATTCGCCAGCCTCGGAAATTCGATCAGACAGGCAAAAGCCGTCGAAATCGAATACATGTCGATGAGCGAACCGGCTCCGCATCGCCGCACGATCTATCCGCACAGCCTGGTTCTTGCCGGCCGCAGGTGGCATGTGCGCGCCTACAGCGAGGCCCATCAGGAATTCCGGGATTACGCACTGGGGCGGATCCTCGAAGTGAAGCCTTTGGCGCGTCTCGCGGATCGCACCCGATTCGATGACCCCGACTGGAACACCAAGGTCAAGGTTCGCCTGGTCGCCCACCCTGAACTCTCTCCTGCGCAGGCCAGAGTGATCCAGGCCGAATACTTCAATGGGACAGCGAGCCGCGTGGAAACCTGCCGCGCGGCTCTGGTCCCCTATTTCATTCTGGACATACACGCCGCGATGGACACAAAGATCCAGCACGCGCCCGAGTATCTGATCGCCGTTGAAAACGCACGGGAGGTGTCCAAGTGGCTTTTCAACCGCTAGGCGCTGGCGGCGCTGCTGCCTCCCTTCTGTTTACGCGGCTGCCCGAGCGGCTATTCGCGCCGCTGGCCTCGCCCAACAAGCAGACCTACTGGGGAATCCTGTGCGCGATTTACGACAGGCGCTTCGGCCCGGATGCCCCCTTGCCGCCCAGCCACGGATTCACGACGCGGGACATCACCCAGGACATCGAGGCCGAGCTCGTCATCCACGATTCCTGGATCTGCGAGGACGGCGCCACGCCCGAAACACCCCTCAATATCCGAGCCATCACTATCTTCAATCGGCTGCATGATTGTGGCTGGTTGCGGCTGGACCGCCATGGTGTCGACAAGCGGGTTTCCATGACCCGCACAGTCAACCAGTTCCTGGGGCAGCTCATCAATTTCGCGGAGACCGGACCGATCTACGTGGCGGGCAAGATTCGCTCCATCGAAGCCAACCTGAAGCTGGTGATGGAAGGGGCCGGCGGCGACTCGCTTTCCGAGGCGGCCGACCAGGCGCGACACCTGCTCGAACACATCCGTAATACCGGCACGAACGTCCGCGACCTGATGAGCTCGCTCGGGGCGGAAGAAACCACCGCCCAGTACGTTCGCGGGTTCTTCAGCGGCTTCATCGAGCAGGTGTTCATCGGGGACTACAAGGAACTCAGGACACGCGAGCACCCGCTGTCGCGGCGCCCGCAAATTCTCCACTGGGCCGACGAACTGCATGGTTCCGAGCAGAATCTGNNTCGAGCGCGACGTGCAGAAATTGCGCGACATCCAGCGGATCGACGACTACCTGGAGCGGCTGGATGACGAGATCCGCCGGGCAAACCGCCGGGCGCTGGCCTATCTGGATTACCGGCTGCGCTCCCTGCGTCCCATCGATGAGGTCGTCGATGCGGCGATCGTCCGGGTCATGAACAGTAAAACGGACGTTCACGACAGCCCGTTCCCGCCGGGCGACATGGTCAGCCCCGCCAATCTCGCCGAACCACGCCGACAGGAGGCACGGGAGAAGGCCACGCAACTAAGGGAGACCATCCCGACCGAGGAAGACATCGCACGGGCAAAACTCCGGGCGCTCGCACGCAATGTTCGGATGGTTAACGCCCCCAAACTCGTCGAGTTCGTGTCGCGTCAGCTTTCAGGCCGCCCTGTCGTCGCCAGCGAAGAACTCCAGATCAGCAGCGTCGCGGATGTGCGTGCCTATCAGACCTTGCTGGTGCTCGGTGCCGCCATGGATAGCGGATCGCCTGATTTGCAGCGGGAGGCCTTAGCCATGATGCGCGGCTTCCGGGTACGTCGCACCGGCGACAAGGAAGCAGAAAACAAGTGGATCACTGGCGTTCCATTCCGGATAGAGAGAGCGAAAAAACCGGCAGCCACAAAAGGAGAGGCGACATGAGCCAGTATTGGGAAAACATCGCTGCGAAAACCGACAGGCAATATGTGGCCGAGGAATTCGAGTCGACCGCCAGCCGTCTGCTTGCAGAACAGGTTCTGTACTACGCGGACCGGCACAGCCGCATGTCCTACGGCATGATCGAGCGGTTCGAGCGCGAATTCAAGCACGTCCTCTCCCAGGTCGGCGTCGGCCTGACCGTGAACCGGCAGCTCCGCTATGCGTGCGCGATTCCGGACAACGGCAGGGCGGGCACGGCCAATACCGCACAAACGCTGCTCGCCCTTGTGCTCCGGAAGATCTACGACGAACAGGCCCGGACCGGGCAGCTGAACGATGACGGCGAAGTGATCTGCGATGCGGTCGAGCTGGAGGAAAAGTATCGCCTCTCCACGACGGGCAAGCGCGAGCTGCCTGGACGCGGCGAACTGGACGGTCTGGTGCGGACGCTTCGGCGCTGGGGCATCGTGCGCAAGGTGGATGAACATGAGTTTCCCGACGCGGTTGCCGGTGACATTCAGCCCTACGTGCTGGCCATACGTCCCGCGATCGTGGATCTGCTGGGCGAGACCGCGATTACCCGACTGGCCCAATTTACACAGTCCTACGAACCCGCAGGGGAGTCTAACGAGGACGGCGACGGTCAAGGTCCGGAGCAGCCAGAGGAAGAAGAAGCATGAAATATCTGGAAAGTATCAACCTGGTGCAGTTCTTTCTGTATGAACGAGAGCATGTCCGCATTTCCGAAATCACTGGGCTGTTCGGGGCAAACGGCAGCGGAAAGAGCTCGTTCCTCGATGCCGTCCAGATCGCCATGTTTGGCGCAAACAGCCGGCTCATGGCGCTGAACGCCCAGGCTGACGAGAACAAGACGACACGGTCGATTCGGAGCTATTGCCTCGGCCAGTACGGCGGTATGCCCGATGACCGGGTGCGGCCGAACTCGAACACCTATATCACCCTCGTCTGGCGCGACTCGGAAACCAACAAGCCCGTCTCCATGGGAGTGTGCATCTATGCCTCCAAGGACCGCGAGCAACACGATGTGCTGGGCCGCTATCTCCTCCCGGACGTCGAGTTGACGCTGGGGGATCACCTTGAGACGGTCGACGGCAAGGAAAAGCCGCGGGAATGGGCCGCCTTCAAGCAGCAGCTGCTGCAGCGATCCAAAGTTTCCGGCGAAGAATGCGTGTTCCAGGAGGCCGATCGCTACATTCGCGCTTGCCTGCTCGAATTGCGCGGATCGGGCGGTGCGCCGTCGTACGAGGCTTTTATCCGCGCGTTCCGTTTCGCGCTGCGGATGCGCTTCGACAAGACCGTGGACGAGATCGTCCGCAATGACGTGCTCGAGTCCCGGCCGACGAACATCAAGAAGTTCAAGGAGGTCACCGATTCCTTCCGGCGTCTGGCCGAGATGGTGACCCATGTCGAGCAGAAGATCATCGACGGCACCGTAGTCCACGACACCTTCGACAATGCAGCTAAGGCCTGCAGAAAAGCCGTCACCTGGAAGGCGCTTGGCCTGGACGCGGCGCGCGAGCACGCCAACCACGTGCACGGGCAATGCGAGTGCGACCAGCAGGAAGCCGAGGCGGCGTTTGAGGCTGCTGACAAGGAATTCCGTGGCTTGAAGGACGATCAGGAAACTGCAGCCAAGAAAGCGGCGCAATACCGCAAGCTTCGCGAACAGCATGGAGCCCATGCCGATTACGCCGGCTTGGAAGGCCAGATCAGGGGGCATCATGATCGGGCCGAACGCAATACCAAGGGCATGTTTGACCAGCTTTCCCAGTTCCGCGGGTTCCTGAAGAAGGCCGCGGACGCCGGTGTACTGGATGACGATGTCACGCGCTCATTGAGCGCCGAATCGCAGAAACTGGCGGCCTTGCTGGAACGCTTTGAACAGGCTGAATGGACTGAAATCGAAGTGCACCTGGGTACTGCCGTTCAGGCGGCTCAAAAAGCCATGCAGGTACTGAACGGCCTCGATGGCACGCTGTACCAGCAGTTGGAGACCGCCAAAGCCGATCTCAAGCTCGCCACAGAATCACTCGAACGGGTCAGGCAGGGGAAGATGCCGCTCAGCCCGAACGTCGAAACCCTGATACGCGAGCTGCGGGATGAAGGCATCAACCCGGTGGCGGTGTGCGACGTCGTCCGAATCACGAAGAAGGAATGGCAGCCTGCAATCGAGGCCTACCTTGCAAGCAACCTNNTTCTTGTGCCGGAACATGACGAACGGCGGGCATTCGAGGTCTATCGCGGCCTGCCGGAAAAGCGTGCCGCATACGGCGCCAAGATCGTCATGGAGAGTAGGCAGCAGGTCGGCCGGCGCCCTGAAGACGGCTCCGTCGCCGAACTGATCGAAGGCACCGACCCGGCGGCCGTGGCCTACCTGCGCGGCCTCTTCGGGGACATGGTGTGCGCCACGACCACCGCACAGGCCATGGAGCGCGGCAAGCGCACCCTGACGCAGGACGGCATGCTGGTCGGCAAAGGCACCATCGAACGCCTGAAGCTCGTCGTGGAAGGCGACCTTCGCATCGGGCGCGACGGCGGCGGGCAGCACCTTGAAGCGGCTAAAGCGCGGCTCGCTGCCTGCACGAAGGCGGTGTCGGATCTCACGGCCCAGAAACAGAGGATAGACGCGCTGGCCACGGTGCTGCGCCGCATCCCGCAGGAAGACCAGGCCCGAGGGTACCTGAAGGGCTTCTGGGACGAAGCGGAATCCGCCAAAGTCGATGCAACCGCACTCCAAAGCAAGCTGCAGGGTGCCGCCGACAAGGAATACGTGGAACTCGGCGAACAGGAAAAAGCGTGGTCAGGAAAGGCTGGGAAACTGAGTGAGGCCGTCACTGCCGCGTACGGTAGGCGCTGCAGTGCCGAAAACGCATTGGTCGAGCGCCAAAAGGACGTTGCCACAGCCTCTGCCAAGCTTACGACTGCCCGCGAGGCCGCCGAGGAAGCACGCAAGGATCCGGAGTACGACGCCGATTACGCGTCGCCCCATTGGGACGTCGTTCTGGAGAAGCACGGCGAGAACTACGAGGACATGGCGGCCTACTGCAAAACGAAAGAAGCTGATGCCCTCCGCGACGTGACACGCGAAGTCAGCAAGGGCAGCAATCTGCTGGGAGAATTCCTGTCCAAATACCGGGAGCAGGCAGGCGAACACGTGCTGGAAGACTGGCGCAAGGGACAGGCCTGGATCGCCGACATCCTCAAGCGCCTGCGGGACACCGAGTTGCTCCACTACAAGGCGCAGATGGAGGACGCCTACAAGGTTTCACAGGAGACGTTCAGGAACGACGTCGCCCTGGCGCTGAACCAGAATATCGAGGCGCTGGACGTGACGATGGACCAGCTGAACCGGGTATTAAAGGCGTGCCCGGCCTTCACCAACGGCGAGCGCTATCAGTTCAAGCGCACCATCCGCCCCCACTTCAAGCAACTGCTCGAGTTCGTGAAGAACATCGCATCGTTCGGGCCGCAGGAAGACCTGCTCGGCGGGGCCGGCGAGATCCCCGCCCAGTTCAAGGAGCTGCTGGAAGACAAGATTGCGCCGGGGGCCGGAAGCGTCAAGAGTCCGTTGGATGACTATCGCGAATTTTATGAATTCGACGTGGAGATCATTCGGTACGACCCGCTGACGGGAAACCCCAAGGTTGTTGGCCAACTGAGCAAGCGACTCGGGCCGGGATCCGGCGGCGAGCACCGCGCGCCGCTGTACGTGATCGCCGGCGCCGCGCTGGCATCGGCCTATCGCCTCGACCACCGCAACCGCGATGGCATCAGGCTGATCCTGCTGGACGAAGCATTCAACAAGATGGACCCGACCAACATCACCGCCACCATGCGCTATCTGCAGGATCTGGGGCTGCAGGTGCTCATGGCCAGCCCTGGCGAGAACCTCGGCGTGCTCACTGCCTACCTGCACCGCTACTACGACATCGCGAAAGACCCTGTGCGCAATGTGATCCTCATCAACGGCCACGATGTCACGGAAGAAACGCGGGAAATGTTCATGTCGGACGACCTGGACACATACCCCGAACTCATCGAGCAGGAGGTCAATCGCATGCGTGGGACGGGAACGGCTGCCGCCCAGCCGGTGTAGCCGTCACATGGACACGAAGGCACGCAACGCCCTCACGAAGCTGCTGGAGGCCGGCAATCGGGCGACAGCGGGTGTCCGCTCGACACGGCCGGCGCTGACCCGGTCGCAACTGGCCGACTACCAGGCCACGCGCTCGCTCGCCGACAAGGAGGCATTCGAGGCGGCGATGAAGGCGGCGAGAGCCGAAGGCGCCGTGGTCCTCACTTGGGAAAAAGGCTTTGGCGAGGAAGGATTCATCCAGCGCGTCGAATTGCTCGACCTTGATGCGCTGGCGAAGATGCTTGGCGTGGAAACCGCCGCGGTCCGCCTTGAAAAGGCGGCCTCGCAGTTCGCCCCTTTGCTTCCGGATTTTCCGGTTCTGAAGGACGTGCTGGATCGCTGGGCCAGCCTGAAGAAGGTCCGCACCTTCGGCCCGGACGACACCCAGGACTGGGTCGATGCCGCCCACATCATCCGTTTTATGACCGCCGCCCGTGAAAACAGGACAGTTGACGAGCCGATTCGCGAAGTCAGCGCGCGGCTGTTCAAGGACAGCAAACGCATCGAAAAGCTGGCAGTGCCTGTCGATATCCTGCTCACGGGAGATGTCGATGCCGAGAATCGAGAAGCTCTCGACGTATGGCAGGAGCTCGGCCTATTCCGCGAGGAGCAGCCCGTTCGCATGGCCGGTCGGGTGGTTATCGTGCGCACCCGCGTCACTGCGCGGCTGGATGAGCCGTACGGAGCATTTTCCACATCATCCGTAATCGGGCTGGCCGGCATCCCGAGAATGGTGATGACCATAGAAAACCAAACCACTTTCCATAGCGAGGCAAGACGCCGCCATGATGAGGAAGTCTTGCTCATTTATACCGCCGGGATGCCCACCCCAGCATGGCGAGCCATGTATGTTCGGCTGCTTGGCGGCTTGCGGCCAAGTGTGCCCGTCTATCACTGGGGCGATATTGACGAAGGCGGGTTCAGGATCGCCTCCATATTGGCTCAGGATGCTAGATCAGCTGGGCATACCCTTCAACCGTGGATGATGCATCCAGACGACGTTCCAGAAGATCGACGCGTTAAAGCCAGACCGCACACACTAGAACGAATCCGGCGTTTTGCGAGTGCCGCAGGCTGGGGAACGCTGGGTGAGGAAATTGCAACAGCAGGCTTTACTGTCGAACAGGAAGGACTACCCATTGTCGGGGGGTTAGGGCAGCCCCAATAGCTGCTAATCCGGGTCATAAAAACGCTTACCACAAAACAAAAAACACTTCAGCAATCAATCAAAATAACTTTGTTTGCATTAACTGCTGCATAGCCAAGGCCGAGTCCATAGCATCACGGGCATTTTCACTCCTTGCGCAAAGAGTGCCCGTGGCCTCCATAGAAGAACCCAACAACCAGGATCATCCTGACACGCTCTTCGCACACATTGCGGCACGATTCGAACAAATCGAACTGTCCCACTGGACGGCCGTTGTGCTTGAATGGCTTGCCCGTTATGACGGGATCGCGGAGCGTTGGGATCCGCTCTCAATATTCCTCAGTGATTTCATCGGCGTGGGCTTATCGCCCAATTGCTGGAAATGGGAAGGCGCTTTCCCGTCTTCATCCGTAATTGCCTCATGGCTCATCGAACAGCTCCCACACCGCTGATGTCAGGTGATTGGCTGCTCATTGCCGCTGGAGCCTTGGGAGTAGGCGGCGTATGGGTTGTTTGGCGTTTTGCCCGCCAAACCGACCATGCGGCGCCCGACCATTCAACGACATCCGGTTGCGATTCTAGGGTAGCCAACCATATCAAGGTTCTCCCTGGCGAAGCCGTCCTGGATCAACTCAACCTTCAAGCCTTGGTCGACGGATGTCGTGACCGCATGGGATTTGATTACACCCTGTTCCACCAAGACTGCATGCCCGTCATCGAGCGGGCTGCGGAATGGACTCAACTGCTACCCGCCTCCGAATCGCACCATCACGCGCAGCCCGGCGGCCTCTTGACCCATATGATGGAGTCGGCAGCACACGCGCTACGCTTCCGGCAGGGCTATCTGCTTCCGGTCGGAGCAGCCCCCGAGGAAATCCCGGCTCGCAAGCACCGCTGGACTTACGCAGTGTTCTTGGCCGCGCTACTGCATGACATTGGAAGGCCTATGGCCGATATCAACGTCCAAGTTCTCCGATCGGGAAAACCCTGTGGCAAGTGGCAGCCTCTTGCTGGCTCGATGCAGGATCAGGGGTTGACGCATTACACGTTGAATTTCGAGATCACGCGGGATTACGACCTGCACAAGAAACTGCCCATCGTGCTGTTCCAGCGGCTCGTTCCTTCCCATGTTCTCGCTTGGCTTGCCGATGACGTACAGCTCATGGGTGATTTGACGAGCTACCTTTCGGGGGACGATCAAGACAAGGGTGTGTTGCGAGAGATCGTCGCACGCGCCGACTCCGAGTCGGTCAAGAACAACCTGATGCAGGGACCGCGCACCCGCTTTGCTTCCGCCCGGTCGGTGCCACTAATCGAACGCCTGATGCAAGCCTTGCGCTTGATGCTGGAAGAAGGGCGACTGGGCCTGAATAGGGCGGGCTCCCATGGCTGGGTTTACGATGGAAAAATCTGGTTCGTGTCCAAGCGGCTGGCTGACGAGGTACGCCAGTTCCTGACTGAACGCGAAAGCGGGGAGGGCATACCTGGCAAGGATAAGAACGATCGCCTTTTCGATACCTGGCAGGAGTACGGTGCCTTGATCCCCACCAGTGAGAACCGTGCTGTGTGGCAGGTCATGGTCAGTCTCGATGAAGGGTGGGAACAAAAGCTGACCGTGCTGTGCTTCTCGCTCGACAAACTGTTCCAGTCCCCGGTTCTTTACCCGGAAATCATGAGAGGCAAGATCATTGCCGGAAAACAGGATGCCTCATGCATCCAACCGCTCGATTCGGAATCCGAGCTAACTATTGGTTCCATGAGTGATTCTGGCGTTGAGCCAGCCACCAACCCATTAGAGGATCCGGCCAACCAGCTGTCGCTCGTCATACCGCAGCCAGATCCTACCCCCTCGCCGAACTCCGAAGAACAGCCGAAGCGAGCCAGCACGGCTCTCCCTCCCATTCGCCCGCCGGCACAGCCCAGAGCGGCCGCTCTATCTGAACCTGGGGGCGCGGCTGAGGACGCAGGCTTTCTCGATGAAGATGACGCCGCGATAAAACATTCACCGAAACCCAAGCCCCCTACTGCAGCAGCATTGAAGCCGGTTGCACCTGCAGGGCAGACAGCGGCCAGGCCCAAGCCTGGCTCGAAAAAGAAGGAACCCTCTGGTGCAGCCATGCGGTTCATGCGCTGGATTCAGGAAGGCCTCTCGGAAGGCAGCATGCCGTACAACCGCGCGGACGCCATGATTCACTTCGTTGACGAAGGAATGATGCTGGTTTCCCCAGTGATCTTTCGCAAGTTCGCTGAACTGTTCGGGGAGGAGGGCGATGGCACGCCATCGGATCGAGCGGGGAGCAAGCTGGGGACCGGCATCCAGCGCCAGGTTACCAATGCTGGCTGGAATCTGGTTACCGGAGAGAAGAAGAGCAACATCCAACGTTACATGGTGATCGGCGCCGATGGCGAGGGCAAGAAACTGATCTCTGGCGTGGTCATACTGGATCCTGTTCGATTCGTGAATCCACTTCCGCCGAATAATCCCTGCATTGTCAGGTTCGACAAACCCATCGAACACGTCTGACATGAGCTATCCCATCGAAAATCTATTCAGGCCCGCGGTCGAATACGTGCCGGCCTTTGCTTCGTTATCCGGTGCCATTCTCCTGATGAGTGCTCACGAGTGGTTTTTCCTGCCAAAGGAGCTGATCGTGACAGCCGCTGCAAGCATGGTCCTGCATGCTGGCATGCGACTGAACCAGGGTATTCGGGTATCCCGATTTCAGCGCAACCTTACTAGGCTGCCTAAGTACGTCATTCCTACCAGCGAAATTCCCGTATCGAAAAGCCGCCTTTTCCTCGGCCTTGGGTTCAAATGGGATCAACGCCATACCCAGCGCCTGGCGCTGGCGCGCGATCCCAAGAACCGTCGCTACATCACTCAATCCGGCCTGTATACCTGGGCGCGTCGCTTCGAATTCCGCCACGAAGGGCGCGGCGGCACCTCGGGCTGGATGGCGCGACAGACCAGGAAGGAAGCCTGGTGGAATCCGGTTACGCCATTGCCGCCTGTCGGCGGCGATCCGATCATTCACGGCCTGGAGCCGGACGAAACGGAAATCAGCATGGATCTGGTCGAGCGGCCCGGTCACATGGTTGTGCTGGGCACCACACGGGTCGGCAAATCACGCCTCGCCGAGGTGCTCATCACACAGGACATTCGGCGAGGCGACGTGGTGATCGTATTCGACCCCAAGGGAGATGCCGGTCTGATGACCCGCTGCTACATCGAGGCGGCCATGGCCGGGCGCGAGTTCTTCATGTTTCACTTGGGCTACCCCGACCAGTCTGCACGTTATAACCCGATTGGAAATTTTGCCCGAACCACCGAGGTCAGCACCCGTATCGCTGGTCAGCTCCCGGGCGAAGGACAGTCTGCCGCGTTCAAGGAATTTGTCTGGCGCTTCGTGAACGTGATCGCACGCGCGCGCACCACCCTCGGTTACCGCCCGGATTACCGCATGATTTATGAGGATGCGGTCAATATCGATGCCTTGGCGCTGGAATACTTACGCTTCTGGCTTGACCGGGAACAGCCCGGCTGGAATGAGGCGGTTGATGCCATCGAGATGGATAAGACCCAGATTCAGCAGGCAATGAAATCGGGGCGGACGATGGATGCCATGAAAATCCTGCTGTTCGTCCGCGAGAATAATCTGCATGACCCGATAGCGGACGGCCTGGCATCCATCCTGTCGAACGACCGCAGCTATTTCGAGAAACTGGTGTCCAGTCTCTATCCCTTGCTGGAAAAACTTACCACCGGCAAAACCGCGCCAATACTGTCTCCTCAGTACGACGACCCGACTGATCCAAGGCCGATCTTCGACTGGATGAGCGTCATCGAACGCGGCGCGGTGGTTTACGTCGGGCTCGATTCGCTCTCTGATTACGAAGTGGCTGGCGCAGTGGGCAACGCCATGTTCGCCGACCTGACCTCGATCGCCGGCCAGACCTACAAGTTCGAGCAGGGCTACGGGCTGTCCACGGCCATCCCTAAGCGCAAACTGTCCATCCATGCAGACGAGTTCAACGAGCTGATCGGCGACGAATTCATCCCGCTGCTGAACAAGGCCGGCGGTGCGGGATTCCAAGTAGCGGTCTATACCCAGACCTGGGCCGACGTGGAGGCACGCATTGGCAACAAGGCGAAGGCATCCCAGATTGGCGGCAACCTCAATACCCTGATCATGCTAAGGGTCAAGAACAAGGAAACAGCCGAAATTCTCACCGACCAGCTCCCTGATGTGCAACTGGTCACCTCGATTCAGGCTAGTGCTGCCACGGACAGTTCAGATGATCGTGAGGTGTTGTCTTTCACCACACGGAACGAAGATCGGATCAGCACCCAGGAAGCCCCCATGTTGTCGCCTGCTGATCTGGTGCAGTTGCCCAAGGGGCAGGCTTTTGCGCTTATCGAAGGCGGCCAACTCTACAAAATCAGACTCCCTCTGTTCGACCCCGACGAAGCGCACCCCATTCCTGCATCGTTGGAAGACATTGCCGCGAGCATGCGTCAGAAATACGACACGCACGGCACCGAGACGGAAAATCTGGTCGTTGAAGGGAAGGGCAGTGGCTTCTAGGAATTCCGGTCTCTATGACAGCAATGTGGCAGTCGCCTTTCTGTGGCCATTGAAATGGCTTTTTGGGACGCTCTTGCTATATGTCATGCTTGGCCTGATCGCCCTCACCGCGGCTTTCCTGTTTGCCAAATATCAATGGCTTGATCCTGTGCAAGCTGCCGACGCTTTGTTCCAGTCGGAAACCGCACGCGTCAAAGAGCTTGTACGGCCAGGAAGCCACACTGCAGGCCTTTCCACGCTTACCGAGCAGACCCAACAGTGGACTTACTGGCTTTTTTTCAAGGCGACATCACTCCATGAAGCCACCTATGCCTATTTCTCCGGGTATCCGGTCAACGAGGTTGACCGGATGTACCTCAGCCAGTTCGTTGCGCGCAATGCACGGGAAATCTACCTGGCTATGAACGTGATTCAGGTCTATGGGATCAGGATTGGCTTCGTACTGGCTGCGACCCCTTTGTTTTTACTGTTGTATGTCTTGGCTGGCGTAGACGGCCTGACCGAACGTTATATCCGCCGCGCGTGCGCAGGA
Source organism: Thiobacillus sp. (assembly GCA_003510325.1). GTDB lineage: Bacteria > Pseudomonadota > Gammaproteobacteria > Burkholderiales > Thiobacillaceae > Thiobacillus. The sequence goes on from DONB01000052.1 coordinate 26,296, forward strand.
CGCGAATCGGCGGATCTGCACAAAATTGGGCGCCTCGCGAAGCTGATGTTCTTCGCATCCGGGGTCACGCTATATCTATGCCTGCCGGTTGCAATGAGCCCGTTCTGGGTCATTGCACCGTTAACTCTAGTTTTTGCGGTGTCCACACGGGTTCAGTGGCAGTTTTACAAAAAATATTTTTGAGAGGGTCAGGTGTGAATGTTGACAAGTCGAAATAATTTGTGTCTGATGATGGCCTAGTAGGGTCAGGGATGTGGCCAGACGAGTCTACTTGAGCAATGCGAACGCCCCTTTGGGGCTTTATCAAGACCCGATAATATGCACATAATGTATATTATGTTAAATGATGACAAGCGGCCCTTGTCCTGGGTCGGCCAGGTGTCGCCCCCTGCCGAACCGACTCAGCCTGCTATACCAACAAGGCAGGGTCACAAGGTAGTAACTGTGTAGGCCATATCGCTCTGCCTTTCGGAAGGAGCCGCAATGAAATACTGCATACGCACGTTTACATTTCCCCCGGATCGCTGGCTGGCATTCGGACTGTTGCTGCTTTTCATGGCCAGCGCCACCGGGGCCGAGCCTTCCTACAAGGAAGGCGAAACGATCTTTATTGAAACCCGCGTGGAAGCCCCTGACCGCAACCCGACCTGGTATGCCTCCATGGTTGCCCGGCCGTATGCGCCGGTATTCGAGATGCTGGCCACCCAAGGTACGCAAGGTCGTTATTATCCCTACACCTACCCGGTCACCCTGAAGGATCTGGTGCGTTTCCACGGCCACGATTGCGAGGGAACGAGCCACGCGGCGAACGCTGCCTGGGTGGCGTTCAAGACGCTGTTCCCCGATGGCATCATCGACCGCAGCGTGCTACGGGGCATCAGCGGCGAGTCGCCCTGCTGGTCTGACGCTGTCGCCTTCCTCACCGGCGCGCGGCTGCAATACGGCAACCTGGGGTTCTTCAAGGACAAGCGCTACAGCCATGCCATCGTGCTCTACCGGGAGGACACGAAAGTCGCTGTACTCGCCACCTGGAAGGCAGGTATCAACAACATTCCCGGCGAACCGGTCATGCTGCCCAGCAAGGTTGCCTGGCAACCCAGGATGACCATGAAGGACGTGGAGGCGCTCAAGGCCGTCGTGAAGAAGTCGGGCGGCAAGCCGACGCCTTATCAGGTCGATCTCATGCGCTACCAGCAATGGGCGCACATCAACGACATCCTCGAGCATCCGCTCGAAGCGAGTTATCAGGCCCAGATCATCGAAAACTTCAAATGGGAAGACTGGATCGACCCGGCCAAGCTTGTCGCCAAGCCGCACGAGCGTACTGATACGCGACTGAAAAACTACCCCTACCGCAGCAGGCCGGTAGTGGAAGTCCCTGAGCGGTAGTCAGCGCTACACGGCATGAACATGATCGAACAGCGTTCACCAAGTCGGACCAGCGAAGCCTGTCCTTTTGAAGGCTCTGCGAGCAAGGCGGCACGGGGTTAGACGGCCAGCTTGCGATAGAGGGTACGTTCGCTGACGCCCAGTCGATCGGCCAGCGATTTGCGGTCGCCGTCATGGTGCGCCAGCGCCCATTGCAGATAGCGCAGCTCCGCCGTCTCCAGCGGCACGATGACGTCCACCCCGGGCATGCCAGCCGAGGCATCGCTGACTACTTCGGGCGGCAGATGCTCCGGCAGCAAGGTGTCGCCATCGGCCATCAGCACGGCCCGTTCGATGATGTTGCGCAGTTCGCGGATATTCCCCGGATAGTCGTAGGCCTGCAGGCGCGCTCGAGCCGCTTCGCTGAGCGTGTAGGCGCGCCCCGGTGCCAGCCGGGCGAGCAAGGTTTCCGCAAGCAATGCGATATCTTCGCGCCGTTCGCGCAATGCCGGCAGGTGGATCGGAAACACGCTCAGCCGGTAATAGAGGTCGCGGCGGAAACTGCCCCGCTCGACCATGCCCTTGAGGTCACGGTGGGTGGCGGCAATCAGGCGGAAGTCGGCGCGCAGCGTTTCCACGCCGCCGACACGGCGAAACGTCCCGGTCTCAAGGACGCGCAGCAGCTTGACCTGCAGGCCTAGGGGGATATCGCCGACCTCGTCCAAAAACAGCGTGCCGCCCGCCGCGGATTCGACGAGTCCGATCTTGCGCTGATTGGCACCGGTGAAGGCGCCTTTTTCGTAGCCGAACAACTCGCTCTCGAACAGGGTTTCAGTCAAGCCCGAACACTCCACTATCACGAACGGCCCCTGCTCCCGTCCGCTCTGCTGGTGGATGGCCTGGGCCACCAGTTCCTTGCCGGTGCCNNCTCGCCGCGCGGGGTGTGGTGAAGGTGCAGCACACGCCGCGGCTCACCGCTGGCCCGGCTGGCTGCCAGCGGGCAGGATTCTCCGCACTCGTCGCAGGGACGGCTGTAGCCGTGCGACACCGCATAGCAGGTCTGCCCCACGACGTCCTTGCCGCCCGCGTAGAGGCGGCGATAGGCTGCGTTGGCCGCCAGGATGCGGTA
>DONB01000089.1:0-249 GCA_003510325.1 Thiobacillus sp.
GCCCGGACACCGTTTTTTTTTAGCCAAGCGGATGACACACGCGATGCAACCCGACACACCCGTGGTGATAGTTGGCGCAGGCCCGGTCGGGGTCCGCGCGGCGGTCGAGCTGCGCCAGGCGCTGCCGCAGACGCCGATCGTGCTGTACGGCGACGAGCCCTGGCAGCCCTACAACCGGGTGCGGCTGTCGTCGCTGCTTGCCGGCGATGCGGACTGGGCCGACTTCACCGAAGGGCTCGCGCTGCCGGA
>DONB01000089.1:278-16489 GCA_003510325.1 Thiobacillus sp.
GGTGATCGGCGGCGGGCTGCTGGGTCTGGAAACGGCGCGCGCGCTGCACCGCTACCGCACCGAGGTGGTGGTGATCGAGCATCATCCGCGGCTGATGGCGAACCAGCTCGACCAGGCCGCGGCGCAGCGGATGCACGAGCGGGTCGAGGCGAGCGGGATAACGGTGGTGCTCGACGACGGACCGATGGCGATTCTGGGCGAAGGCCGCGTCGCCGGCGTGCGGCTGCGCAGCGGTCGCGAGATCGAGTGCGACACGGTGGTGCTGGCGGCCGGGATCCGGCCCGAGATTTCGGGNNGCTGGCGCGCGACGCCGGCCTGGTGTTCCAGCGCGGCATCGTGGTCGACGACACGCTGCAGACCAGTGCGCCGGATGTGTATGCGGTCGGCGAATGCGCCCAGCATCGCGGCCAGGTATACGGCCTCGTCGCGCCCGGCTTCGAGCAGGCCGCGGTCGCGGCGCGCGTCATCGCGGGCGACGGCGCCGGCCGGCCGGTGCGCTATCTCGGATCGCTTTCGGCCACCCGCCTCAAGGTCGCGAACTGGCCGGTGTTCAGCATGGGCGAGGTCGGTGCGTGGGAAGTCCCCGATCTGGCGCGCGAACATGTCCATGAAACCGATGACGTCTATCGCAAGCTGGTCGTCCGCCGTGGCCGGCTGNNGCGGCGAACTCTGGAACGAAGCGGTCGAGCAGGTCGCCACGTGGCCGGCCGAGACGACGGTGTGCAATTGCACCGGGGTGACGCGCGGCCAGTTGTCCGGCGCGATCGCGGGCGGATGCAGGAGTGTAAGTGCGCTCACCGCGCGTACCGGTGCCTGCGGCGTATGCGGCAGTTGCCGACCGTTGCTCGAAAGCCTGCTCGGGGCCAGCGGCCCGCGCGAGCCGATGCCGCTGGCGCAGCGGCTGGGGTGGTTGGCGGCGTGGGCGCTGGGTCTGGCGCTGCTGTTCGCCCTGCCGGCCAACATCCCCTACGCCTCCACAGAAGAACTCGCCTGGCACTGGGACCGGCTGTGGCGCGACGGCCTGATCAAGCAGATCAGCGGCTACAGCCTGCTCGCGCTGGCGGCCTTGCTGACGCTGATCGGCCTGCGCAAGCGCTGGAAAAAACTGGATTGGCTGGCCTTCNNGGCCGGGCTGCTCGCGCTCGTCACGCTGTGGCTGCACACCGGCGGCCGCATCGGCGACGGCATCAATCGATGGCTCGCGCTCGCCATGCTCGGCGCGTCGCTCACCGGCATCGCGCTGGCGATCTTTCTCACCCGTGAGCACCGGCTGGCGATTGCCCGCGCGGCATCGCTGCGGCCGACGCTGCAATGGCTGCACGCGCTGCTGCTGTGGCCGCTGCCGGTGCTGCTCGGCTTCCACATCCTCAAGGTGTATTACTACTGATGAAACGGCTCGCCCAATATCGTGTGTGGTTCGTCTGGCTGGGCGCAAGCGGCCTGCTGGCCGCCTGGCTGGCCTACGCGATCCAGACGCCCGGCCAGCAGGCGAGCTTCATGCCCGGCAAGGTGACCCACGCGCACCACCAGATCGAACTTTNNGAGCCGTTCAAGGGCCGCGAAGGCATCCAGGAGGCCTGCCTCTCGTGCCACGCCAAGGAACTGAAGGCGATGGACGACTCGCACCCGGTCAGCAAATTCACCGACCCGCGCAACGCCGACACGCTCGCCAAGCTCGACGCGCGCCAGTGCGTGAGCTGCCACACCGAGCACAAGGCCGAGATCACCCGCCCGGTCGGCGTCACCCTGCCGGACGACTTCTGCGTGCGCTGCCACAGCGACATCGAAAAGGAACGCCCCAGCCACAAGGGCATGGCGTTCACCGGCTGCGCCGCCGGCGGCTGCCACAACTTCCACGACAACCGCGCGCTGTACGAGGACTTCCTGATCCGCCACGGCGAGGGCGGCAAGCTCAAGGACGACCCCAAGCTGCCCGATCGCCACCTGCGCGACTTCANNCGCGGAATGGGAACACACCGCCCACGCGCAGGCCGGGGTGAACTGCTCGGGCTGCCACCAGGCCAAGGATGCGTCCGACACGCTGGCCTGGATCAAGCAGCCCGACCACACCGTGTGCACCAGCTGCCACAAGGAAGAGGTCGAGGGTTTTCTGACCGGCCTGCACGGCATGCGCCTGAAGCAGGGCATGACGCCGATGCAGCCGGGCATGGCCGAGCAGCCGATGAAGCCGTCGGCCGGGCACGCCAAGCTCACCTGCATGAGCTGCCACGGCGCGCACCGTTTCGATACACGCAAGGCCGCGGTCGAGGCCTGCCTGACTTGCCACGACGACGGCCACACGCGCGCCTACAAAGCCTCGCCCCACTTCGGCCTGTGGCACGAGGAGATCAGCGGACGCGGCGCCAAGGGCAGCGGCGTGTCGTGCGCCACCTGCCATCTGCCGCGCGTCGAATTCACCACCCCGGAAGACGAAACCCGCGTGCTGGTGCAGCACAACCAGAACGACAACCTCAGACCCAACGAGAAGATGGTGCGCAGCGTGTGCATGAACTGCCACGGACTGCAGTTCAGCCTCGACGCGCTGGCCGACGGCAAGCTCATCGGCCGCAACTTCAAGGGCATGCCGGCCAAACAGATCGAGAGCATCCGGATGGCGCTGGAAGCCGAGAAGCGCGGCGCCGCGCGCAAGGCCGTGGGCGACACCGATGAAACCGAAGAATGAGCCCGCGCGCGGGCAAGGAATCCCCCGCATCGCGGGTTTATGTGTGTTGTAGGTTTTTGATAAAGGAGCAAGTCATGCGGAAATTTCAGGTTGTTTCCACCCTCGTCGCCGCCGGTGTGGCTGCCGCGTTCGCCACCCCCGCCCACGCGGCCGACTGGGACCACAAGGACATCGCCGATGCGCTGCACAGCGTGATGGAGGCGGATCGGACGGTCTACACCAAGCTGATCGTCAACCGCCTGCAGAACCAGGAAAAGGTGATCAAGGCGAGCGAGCACTGGAAGGACGACAAGGCGCTGGTGCTGCCGGCGCAGATGTTCCGCTACGGCTCGGAAGCCGTCGCCGAGAAGGGCGCCAAGTTCAGCTACTCGCTGCTGTCGCTGTGGCCGGTGAACAAGCAGAACAACGCCAAGACGCCGGTCGAGAAGGCGGGTCTCGAAGCGGTGCTGAAGGGCGACCCCTACTACACGACCGAAACGCTCGGCGGCAAGAAATACTTCACCGCGATCTATCCCGACAAGGCCATCGCCAAGGCCTGCATCAGTTGCCACAACGACCACAAGGACAGCCCGCGCAAGGACTTCAAGATGGGCGACGTGATGGGCGGCGTGGTCCTGCGCCTGCCGATGAAGTGAGCCCGGCCATGATGCGCAGCCTGTTCCTCCTGTTCGCCATCGCGCTCGGCGCGGACGCCGCGCTGGCCGACGCCGAGCCCGCGGGCAAGCGCATCGTCGACCGCGTCTGCTCCGCCTGCCACGCCAACGACCTGTCCGAAGCCCCCCAACTGAAACAGCCCGCGATGTGGACAGCGCGTCTCGCCAAGGGCCGCGACGCGCTCGTTCACAGCGCGCTCAACGGATTCACCGGCCCCACCGGCGAAGAAATGCCGCCGCGCGGCGGCCGCCCCGAATTGACCGACGCCGAAGTCATGGCTGCGGTCGACTACATCATTTCAACTGTCAATCTCAAAAGGAATACGCCATGACCCCTCAGCAAATCTCCCTCATCCAGGCCTCCTGGGCATCCGTCGTCCCCATCCAGGACACCGCCGCCGGCCTGTTCTATCAACGCCTGTTCGCGCTCGACCCGGAGGTCAGGCCCATGTTCAAGGGCGACATGCAATCGCAGGGCAAAAAGCTCATGCAGGCGCTCGGCTTCATCGTCAACAGCCTCACCCGGCTCGACGAACTCGTCCCCGTAGCGCAGGACATGGCCAAGCGCCACGTCGGCTACGGCGTCAAGGCCGCGCACTACGACACCGTCGGCGCAGCACTGCTGTGGACGCTGGAACAGGGCCTGGGTTCGGCCTTTACCGACGAGACGAAAACCGCCTGGGCAACGGCCTACGGCACGTTGGCGGGCGTGATGAAGGAGGCCGCCTACGCGCCGGCCTGAGCGTTGGTGGAAGTGTTGCGCGCGTCGCCGCTGCGGGTTGCCTGCAGCGGCGTTTTTTGTCGGCGCGGATGGGGGAGCGGAGAGTCGCACATTCGAATGACCGCGCTCAGCCAGGATCCGTCGTTCCGGCTGATCAACGCGGCCGTCCGGTTCTCGGCCACTGCGGACCTTGGACTTCCGGCCTGACTCGGGCGGCAATGCGCCAGTTACCTGCCGCTCACCTGCTGATAGAGGTCAATGACCACTTAGAACTTCAGGCTACAGCCGGATCCGATCCTAAGCAGACGTTGGCTGTAGCAAGAGGGGGCGTCCAAGGTCAACTTGCGACTGACGAATCATTCGATGCCCCCCGATCTTTCTCTCTAATTGCTCGAATGCACGGCCATACAGAATCAATCACCTGTACCACGATCTTGGCTAATTCAACTCGTTGGAGAAATTCAGCTACGTACCCCTCAACTTTTGCTTCATCGAAATGGCCGCCAATGTAGATGAGTCCGTTTGGCCCCAATTCCATTCGGTACGCCATGGCGACAGTACCCGCGTGACTATGTTTGTTATACAAGCTCAAGGTGCCCTTCAGTTGCTCGGCAGCTTCAAAGTTTAGTCCTAGTCTGTTCCAGTTTTTGGCCAGCTGCTTAGCAGCCAAATGCCCTTCGGCTTCTTTCGCATTTTTCGCAACTAACTCCCAGTAGTCGCAATCCTTTTCTCCAATCAAGAGCGTGCCCTGATAGCCGCACATAGTTGCCATACAGATTCCCTCAATCGCCTGTCTGAACAAGTTGCCGGCTACGGTCACCTTTCCAGTAAGTAACAGTTTCATGGAAGTGACGAGGTCATCAAGCACACCATGAACGAATCCACAGACCAATGCGGTCTGAATGCAATGCTGACCGTCATCGGAAAAGTTGGGGAATCTCGCAAACGCTGGTGCAATGGCTTCCGAGAACATAATGGCTTGCTCCGAAAACCGGTTTTTGAACTGCGTCCTGACCCTATCGTCGGGGTCGAACAGCTCGTGGATTACTGCATCAGGTTTACTGAAGTCGACAACCGGAACAGTCATTCTTTCTCCTCCAGAGATCTACTGGACCACCATACCCTCTTATTGAACACCGGTACTGCTAACCGCATTCTCAACGACAGCTTCGGATGCTCGCGAGGTTCGTCCGCTCCTGGGCAAAGGCCGTCTATAGGTGTGCCCGCCCCGAAGCCGTCGTTGTCGTTGCGTACGAGGTGCAGGATGTCTGCTCTCGGCGAGAAACCGCCAACTTCAGCAGGCGGCCAGAAACGGACGCCCGTATAGAGACGATTGGAACGAAACAGACTTTAGTGTCGAGCCATGCTGCTAACATGGCCACTGACCAGAAGCAGGCATATCAATGAAGCGCATCGGAATTGTTAAGGCAGATACCCTTGTTGCCATCGTCAATTGGATAGGAGTACCGCTTTCTCTTGTGTACGCGCTTTCCATGTTTGTCTTTCCATGGTTTGAAGAAGGATGGAATTTTGCTCGCGTTCAGAGTGTTTGGGATAGATGGCAAACCCTGAACGTCGGCGTGTTGGCGTTCATTTCGAGTGTTATTGCCTTCAACATTGCCAAGTACAACTCAAATAAACAGAGGGCACGGCAATTTGTTGCCGCGCGGGCATTTTTGCCACATGCCTTGAGTGAGCTAACTTCATACTGCAAATTAAGCGCCAACCTATTAAAGGAATCTTGGGAACGGGCGAGTAATCTCGGAGCGGGACGTGCACTCCCACTTGAGGCAGCATTGCCAGAGCTACCAGAGAGCTACGAACAAGTATTTAGTCGCTGTATAGAAGAGGCTGAGCCTGATGTCGGCGATTATTTGGCACGAATCTTAATGCTATTGCAGATTCACCATTCCAGACTAAAAGAACTAAGTGCTTCTTTTTCTCCGGATAGTCGTACCTTGCCGATTCGAGAAACCACAAAGTCATATTTGTACAGTCTCGCGGAACTGCAGGCTTTGATAAATAAGCTATTTGGCTTTGCAAGAGGATCAGAGCCTTTCGATGGCTCAGATCTTGTTTGGGAAGACTACAGAAATGCGTACGGCAATCTTGACATATGGCTTGAAGAGGTTGACGACCTTCAAGGTTTTACTCTGAGAGCCATAGAGAGAAACAAGTCATAACAAAATTCGTAACGACTAGGCCTAACTTCGCTGCCCACAAGTTCTGGTTGATTACGTATCACCATCCGGCGCTTGCGAGTGTGCTCGCTTTGGGTCGGAAGTGTGAGTTCGCCGGCTTCGGCAGCTGACGTTCAACGCGATGCTCGGCTGAGCGACAGGTAACCGGGCATTGCCGACCGACACCGCCAACCAGACCAACGGCGGTNNCCCGCCTGTCATAACTGGGTGGCCGGCCGTCGCATCCTCGGCCAAAGCTGCCGGTCAGGCTAAGCCTGCTTAGATCGCGTCTGCCACGATACGAACGAGCCGCTCTCTTACGCCATCAGAGACTTGGCGCTGGGCCGTGTTGCGACCGCCCGCGAAGACCGCTACCTTGGTTCGTAACAATGCCTCGAACGGCTTCAGGCTGGAGGGCACGACTTCCTGCAGAGGCGGGCTGGCGGAGAAAGTCACCGTCTTCTTGGTGGTGCCGCGGTACTGATCGGCAACTGCCACAGTCACTTCGGCCACCGTGATGTAGGTGTCATCGCGCATATAACTCCCCGCAATCGCCCCCAGCGTGGCTCCTGCTACCGCGCCGGCGGCTGCGTTGCGTGATTCGTGCTCGCCCCTGTAGCCTGCGACGCCACCAGCAGTAGCACCGAGAAAGCCGAACTGTCCCGCCAGGTTGCTCTGGACGTGGCCGGAATAAAGGACGTTGACGTCGAACTTGACCCCAAAATCATCGCCGTCGGTTGGCGTATAGCCCTTGGCACGCAACGATTCCAGTAGGCGCTGGCGGAATCGGGTCAGGTCGTAAGTGGAGTCGCCGGACACGTTGCGCAGATTCAACTTGATGGTTCGGTTTTCGAATTGTGATGGGTCGATCACGATGTTGCGCTCCACGGCGGATCCCAGCATGAGCCTGGTTTCCGGGTCCTCCACCATGCCGTAACGCGCCGGTTGTGCGCAGCCCATAGCGACCGTGACAACAGCCAATAGCAGCCAAGATTTGCGCATCAGAAGCCCTCCCTCAAAAAATCCTGAATTTCGGTGTAGTGGACAGCAAAACCGATTCCTTCGATCCCCTTTGCCGAGAACTTATTGTCGTTCACTGCGACCACTTGGTTATTGAGAAACAACGGCCCACCCGAGTTGCCGGGGTTGATCGGCGTGTCGGTCTGCACGAACAGCACCTCCTTTCCGCCTACTCCGAAGGGACTCGGCTGCTTGCGCAGGGCGCTTACGACGCCGCGTGTGATGGAGAACTCCAGCCCTTTGGGGTGTCCGATAGCCTCGACCGTGGCCCCCAGCGGGATGGCCCCCGCATGGAACTGGACCGGATTGCCCCGAGCCTGGGCACGAATGAGCGCCAGATCCAGGCGGACGTCCGACTTGACGATTTTGCCGAAGGTTTCCAGCCCGTTGCGAAGCTTCATCTCGACGAATTGGGCACCTTCGACCACATGGTAATTGGTGAGGACCAGGTCCGGCGCGATGTAGAAGCCGGTGCCGAGCGAGCCTTTCGGATTCAGGATTACCACTACGCTGTCAAAGCGCGGATCCTGCTGTGTGGTGGCAGTTTGGTTTTGCTCGCGCTGCCGATGCTCGGCCAGTGCCTTGTTCTTATCCACTAGCATCTCGTCGCGGAGGGCAGCAAGACTCTGGAAGGGCTTGCCGCCACCGCTATTGGCTGTAAATTGGGCCAGCACGTCAGACAACCTGACTGTAACCGGAGCCTCGTCAAACTTCTTGACGCTCTCCTCCCGCTCGTATTGCTTAAGGTGGGTGTCGAGGTTTTTGTCCTTCTCGTGCAGGTTGTAGGCAATCCGGAAGTTCCTTTCCTCGCCCATGTCAAAAACCGACTTGAAGTAGTTGTGCCCGCGCGCGTTCACGACGTAATAGTTGGCAGTCACCGCTTTTCGGGCGATCAGGTCTGACGCGCTGAACCGGTAATCCTCGTAGACCGGCTCAGTGAGCGTCATGGGGGTGGCGTTGAATATTTTCTGGACATCGTTCAGCTTGACGGCGAGCGCAATGCCTGCAATGGCCTTGCCCAGGCAGCCGTACCCCTGGCAATACTGGGCATCGTTCGACGATACAGCGCTCTGGGCGCGGTACACGGCCATTCGCGCGGGCTCGTACTCGGGGTTAGGAACCTCCCGGTGGCCCGCCAGGAACTGGCTGCTAATCTGATCGCGCCTTTGGGCGCGCTGCTGGCTCTTCGCCATGCCGACTTCAAGGGCCAACACGTAATCGAACGGTGCGCTCGGGCTGAGGGCCTCGTCAAGCGAGGTTTTGACTGTCTTGAATGGCAGGTCCACCTCGATCGCTACAGGAAAATCGATCTGGCCCTCCTTCAGCAGCGTCTGACTGGTGGCTTCGACAAAGGCGATCGTCAGGCCCGGTACCTCGGTGGGGTTCAGGCCTTCTTTCTTTGCCTCGGCCACGGCAAGTAGCGCGGTCTTCAGGCGGTCCTTGCCGGGATTGGCCTCCAAGGCGAGCTCGACGTAGAGGTTGGCCAACTTCTCTGCCAATGGCGACGGCGCTGCCTGCAAGGGCTGTGCGTCCGCAGGGGCGTCTGCGGGCAGGGGTGCCGCAGCAGGGACCAATTCCGCCTGATAGAGCCTGAAGAACCCAAGCACCGCGGCAGGGCCGCCCGCACGTAGGCGGTCACTGATGCGGGAAAAAGTCTCGTCCAGGAACGCTGCCGGACTGTCGAACGCAACCGGATAGGCAGCAAAGAAGTTCTGCTGGGGGTCGTTTTTCTCGAAAGCCTCGACGGCGGCCGCTCGCCAGGCATCTTCGGCACCCTTCAAGCTTTCTGACAGCGCATCCCGCGACGGAGATCGACGGGCGCCTGTGACCAGCGCCTCATGAGGGGTGAACGCCTCGAGCACCTGGCGGGCCTTGCCGAGGGACTCGCGNNGTGCTCTGCGCGGGTAATGCAGCGCGAGCGGCATCGAACCGCGGTTGATACAGTGCGTCCAAGCTGGCGGCCAGCCCGTCCAGCTGGGAGGCGTATTTGTCGCGCTTCTTGTCGAAGAAATCGGATTGATGCTTGCGGTAGAGCCGGGAGGCGTCCTCGTATCGCTCTGCCTTTACGAGATCCTTCAGGTGATCGCCCTGGTCATAAAAGAACGAGTAGCCACGCTCTTCTGTCGACCCATTTTCCGGTGCCTGCGCCGACGTAGCTGAGTCTCCCCCCCATTGATCATCCTGATCTGCTGCGCCACTAGGCATGGGGAAAATGCCCAAGGCAAAAGCCATGCAGGCATGCATCACCACGTTAACCGTAGTTTTCATCGTTGTTCCCTCCCCGCCGGATAGTTTTATTTGGCGGCCCTGCGAAATTACGCGAGTTCTTCCGATTCTGTCAAAAATTGATGACGCTTTTTTATTGGGCGGGCTGTGGCACCGATAGAAAGAAGTCGTATCCTTTTTTCCAAGGCACCGCAGAAAAAGCTGCACTTCTCGGTTTCCCCAGCCCTTGGATCCGCAGCCGAATAGCATACCTTCACGAAACTGATCGGCCGTTCAGGGCCGTGAGCAGCAAACTGACATCACCAAAGCGGTCGTTCGCGTTTCCCAGATAAGTCCTGTGCTGATAGCACTGCGGACGGAGCGAATCGAAAACTGCTCGTCAGCTTCGGCCAACGACCTGCCTGCCATGGCAGACCGTCGTGCCCTGGGCCGAAGCGGACTATGATGGAAGCTGTCGCTTCAGTTCGCTACCGATCCACAGCGTGAGCATCGCCCCAGTGGTCAGCCAGAAAACCGAAGCTGACCTCCAATGATTGCGGTGAAACCCACGTCGAATGTTTTCCTGACTGATGGGCACGTATTGGCAAGCACGCATGAGAACGAATTCAATCCATGGCTGAGAAAACCCGCTGCGCCTGGTGCAGCCCCGACCCCCTCTATCGCGCCTACCACGACACTGAATGGGGCGTGCCGCTGCACGACGAGCGCGCGCTATTCGAGCTGCTGACGCTGGAAGGCGCGCAGGCGGGGCTGTCGTGGTTCACGATTCTGAAAAAGCGCGAGGGCTACCGGCGCGCGTTCCACGACTTCGACGCTGAGCGCATCGCGCGCTACACCGAGGCGGATGTGGCGCGGCTGATGGCGGACGCGGGCATCGTGCGCAACCGGCTGAAGATCGAGTCGACGATCACCAATGCGCGCGCGACGCTGGCGCTGCGCGATGCGGGCGGCGGGCTGAACGGCTATTTCTGGGATTTCGTGGACGGCCGGCCCATCGTGAACGCGCCGGCGGACCTGAGTCAGGTTCCGGCGCGTACGCCGCTGTCTGACGCAATCAGCAAGGGTCTGAAAAAGCGCGGTTTCAAGTTCGTGGGCTCGACCATCGTGTACGCGCACATGCAGGCGATGGGGCTGGTGAACGATCACACGACGGACTGCTTTCGCTACGCCGACACCCTGCGCATGGCCTGAGGCCAGCACGTGCACGGAGAGCCGGGACCATTGATCATACCTGCCGCCTAATCTGACGAAACCAGGCGGCAGCTCAGGGCCACACAAGAGATACGGGTGCGGCCTTGCCTGAATTTCAGCTTTGACCGATATAAGGACCTCCGTTGTGGTGGCCCATCCCACCGACCGCTTCGGATCGAACGCGGTCATAAACTCCGCTTTCAGCATGGTTCCGCCCGCAAGAATCGGGAAACAGGGCTGGCCTCACGCCCCAATATCGGACCCCAGGATTTATTTTCAGCAGGCATGTCGATTCCGGCGGGGCCGGCTCGTCGTGGAGACAGCACCCCGGAATCCATTGGCGGTTGCATCGTTTATATACATACAGGAGGCGCTCATGCGTTACATGATCATCGTCAAGGCCAGCACGGAAACCGAGGCCGAAACCATCCCGGTGACGGCCGATCCGGCGTTGCTGGCCGAAATGGCTGACTACCATGAGCAGTTGATGAAAGCCGGCGTGCTGCTCGACGGCGCGGGCCTCAAGCCCAGCTCGCAGGGCTGGCGCATCCGCTACGACGGCGATGCGCGCAGCGTGATCGACGGCCCGTTCGCCGAAACGAAGGAGCTGGTCGCCGGCTACACCCTGATCCAGGTGCAGTCGCGCGCGGAGGCGATGGAATGGGCGCGGCGCTTTCCCAACCCGGCCGGGCGCGGCACGCCGGCGGAAATCGAGGTGCGGCCGCTGTACGAGCTGGATGATTTCGGGCCGTCGCCGGAGGTCGAGCGACTGAAGCAGACGACGCTGAGCGGCAATGCGCCCTGACGACGTATGTGGTGGAAAGCCCTGCCAACCCCCAACGAGGAGGCTGTAATGAAATTCATGTTGTTGATCGTCGAGCCGCGCGGCCAGCGCGATACCCGCAGCGAGGACGAGGGCCGCGCGCTCTACGCCGAGATGGTCGAATTCGGCCAGGGGCTCGCCGCGCGCGGCCAGCTTGTCGCCAGCGAATCGCTGCGGCCCGACGACCACGGCGTGCGCATCCAGCGGCGCGGCGAGCAGGCCAGCCTGGTCGACGGCCCCTTTGCCGAGGCGCGCGAAATGGTCGGCGGNNCAAGCCTGCCCGGCCGCGCGCTTCGCCACGGTCAAGGTGCGCGAGTGCGCGCCGTGCTACGTGAACTGAACCGCGGGCAAGCAGGCGAATGACCGCGGCTCTCGCAGACTCAGCTTGAAAGGAGAAACATCATGACAAAGATCGCCAAGAACACGATTTGTCTTTGGTTCGATGGAGCCGCCGAGGACGCGGCACGGTTCTACGCCGCAACCTTTCCGGACTCTTCGGTCGGCGCGGTGTATCGCGCACCGGGGGATTTCCCGTCCGGGAAGCAGGGGGATGTGTTGACGGTCTCGTTCACCGTGATGGGCATTCCCTGCCTCGGGCTCAACGGAGGCCCCGAGTTCAGGCACAGCGAGGCGTTCTCGTTTCAGGTCGCAACCGATGACCAGGCCGAAACGGACCGCTACTGGAACGCGATCGTCGGCAATGGCGGCGAGGAGAGCGTGTGCGGCTGGTGCAAGGACAAATGGGGATTGTCGTGGCAAATCACGCCGCGGGCGCTGATGGAAGCGATTGCCGATCCCGATCCGGCCGCCGCCAAACGCGCGTTCGATTCGATGATGACGATGCGAAAGATCGACATCGCGACGATCGAGGCAGCGCGCCGCGGCTGAGATGTCCGGATTCGCGCCGAGCCGCGAAATCATCCCTGAGGAGCCCTTCATGAAAGTGACCGTTGAAACCACCGTGGCCGCACCGATCGATGCCGTCTGGCGCGCCTACACCACCCCCGCGGACATCGTGNNTGCAGTGGAACGCCGCCTCGGACGACTGGCACACCACCGCTGCCAGCGTGGACCTGCGCGAAGGCGGCGCCTTCTCCTCGCGCATGGAAGCGAAGGACGGTAGCGAAGGCTTCGATTTCGCCGGCACCTACACCCGCATCGTGCCCGAGCGCCTGATCGAATATGCCTTCGGCGATCGCAACGCGCGGGTCGAGTTCGACCCGGTCGGCGAGGCGGTGCGCGTGCGCGTCAGCTTCGACGCCGAGACCACCTACCCGGTCGAGTACCAGCGTGAGGGCTGGCAGGCCATCCTCGACAATTTCGCGCGCCACGTGACGGCGCGCTGACGCAGCAAGGAGCGATTCATGAGCCGTATCCGTGTGCTGGTGGGAACGCGCAAGGGCGCGTTCATCCTGACGTCCGACGCGGCACGCCGCCACTGGCAGGTGAGCGGGCCGCATTTCGGCGGCTGGGAAATCTTCCACGTCGTGGGTTCGCCGGCCGGTCCCGACCGGCTCTATGCCTCGCAGACCAGCAGCTGGTTCGGCCAGGTGATCCAGCGCTCCGACGACGGCGGCGCGACCTGGAACCCGGTCGGCAACGACTTCAGCTACGCCGGCGACCCGGGCACGCACCTGCATTACGACGGCACGTCGAAACCGTGGGTGTTCAAGCGCGTGTGGCATCTGGAACCGTCGCCGACCGATACGGACACGGTCTACGCCGGGGTCGAGGACGCCGCGCTGTTCCGCTCCACCGACGGCGGTCAGAGCTGGCAGGAGCTGCCCGGCCTGCGCGAGCAGCAGGGCGCGAAATGGNNCGGCATGTGCCTGCACACCATCCTGCTCGATCCGGCGAACCCGGCGCGGATGTATGTGGCCATCTCGGCGGCCGGCGCGTTCCGCAGCGACGACGGCGGCGTTTCGTGGAAGCCGGTCAACCGCGGCCTGCATTCGCAATACATCCCCGACCCGGAAGCCGAAGTCGGCCATTGCGTTCACCGCATCGCGATGCATCCGGCGCGGCCCGAGACGCTCTTCATGCAGAAGCACTGGGACGTGATGCGCAGCGACGATGCCGGCGATTCGTGGTTCGAGGTCAGCGGCAATCTGCCCAGCGATTTCGGTTTCGCGATGGCGGTGCATGCGCACGATCCGGATACCGTCTACGTCGTGCCGATCAAGAGCGACTCGGAACATTACCCGCCCGAGGGCAAGCTGCGCGTCTACCGCAGCACGGCGGGNNCCTGCCGCAGCAACATTGCTATGTGAACGTGCTGCGCGATGCGATGGCGGTCGACGCACTCGATCCCTGCGGCGTGTACTTCGGCACCACCGGCGGCCAGGTCTACGTCTCGTCGGACACGGGCGACCACTGGCAGGCGATCGTGCGCGACCTGCCGGCCGTGCTCTCGGTCAGCGTGCAGACGCTGCCCTGACATGGCCGCCGCTCCCGACAGGCACATCGTCCGCGTCGTGCTGCCGTATCACCTCTATACCTTGGCGCGGTGCAGCACCACCGAGGTCGAGCTCGAGCTGGCCGGCCCGGTCACGCTCGGCGCGGTGATCGATGCGCTCGAAGCGGCTTATCCCATGTTGGCCGGCGCCGTGCGCGACCGCGCCACCGGCCGGCGACGTCCGCTGGTGCGCTTCTATGCCTGCCAGGACGATCTGTCGAATCTCGCGCCCGACGCGCCGTTGCCGGATGAGGTCGCCGCCGGACGCGAGCCGCTGCTGATCGTCGGTGCCATCGCGGGCGGCTGAAGCGCCGGAACGATGCAACCGACGGAAAATTCATCTCGCGTTGTCGAATTCGCCCGTTTCCGTGCGTCGTGAAGAGGAGTCCGCAGCGTTCCGGCAAAGCAGGAGACATCCATGCGGATGAAAATAATCGCATCGCCGTGCTCGAACGCACGGCAGGAGCTTGAGGAGAGAACCATGAAATTCATTTGCCTGATTAGCGCCGAACAGATGATGGAACACCTCGAACCCGCCGACGCAGCGGGGCATTTCGCCGAGTACGCCGCGTTCACCGAGGCGATCAAGCGCGAGGGCCATTTCGTTTCCGGCAACCGCCTGACCCCGCCGGGTACGGCGAAGACCGTGCGCGTGCGCGATGGGCAGGCGCACGTCACCGACGGGCCCTTCGCCGAAACGCGGGAAATGCTCGGTGGCTACTACCTGATCGAAGCGCCGGACATGGACGCGGCGCTTGAAATCGCCGCCCGCATCCCCGGCGCGCAGCGCGGCTGCGTGGAAGTGCGGCCGATCGCGGAGGATGCGCCGACGCGTGCGCTGGGTCTGGGTCATTGACGCCCCGGAGTCTTGATCCCAACGTGAACATGGATGAGATTGAAAAGCGGGATTTCAAAACGGGCCTCGCCGCACTCAAACTGCAGGCCGATAAAGGAGACAGAACATGATGGTCAAGCAAATCTTCGTCAACCTGCCGGTGGCCGACCTGAAGGCATCCATCGCCTTTTTCACCCGGCTGGGCTTCACCTTCAATCCGCAGTTCACCGACGACACCGCCACCTGCATGATCGTCGGTGACACCATCTTCGCCATGCTGCTCGCGCGCGAACGCTTCGCCGGCTTTGCCCCGCATCCACCTGCCGATGCGCGCGCCGCCACCGAGGTGCTGCTGGCCCTGCAGCTCGACAGCCGGGAGGCGGTGGACGCGATGGTGCGCGAGGCGGTGGCGGCCGGCGGCAACACCTACAGTGCGTCGCAGGATCACGGCTTCATGTATCAGCACGGTTTTCAGGACCTGGACGGACACGTCTGGGAGGTGTTTCAGATGAATCCGCAGCAAGGAGACTGACATGGCCTATGTCGATGGCTACGTATTACCTGTTCCGGTGGCGAAGCTCGCCGAATATCGCCGCCTCGCGCGCAAGGGGGGCAAGATCTGGATGGAACACGGCGCGCTCGAATTCCACGAGTGTGCTGCCGACGACGTCAAGCCGGGCAAGCACACCTCGTTCCCGCAGGCGGTGAAGCTGAAGGACGGCGAGACCGTGGTGTTTTCGTGGATCGTCTTCAGGTCGCGCAAGGATCGCGACCGGGTGAATGCGAAGGTGATGGCCGATCCGCGTCTGGCGAACATGCCGATGGAGGCCATGCCCTTCGACGGCAAGCGCATGTTCTGGGGCGGCTTCAAGCCCATGGTCAGTCTGGTGCGATGACGGCGTCGGCCGACGCGGCCGCCGACACGCTGGCGGCGATCTGGCATATCGAATCGGCGCGCGTGGTGGCGAGCGTCGCGCGGCTCACGCGCGATCTCGGCCTGGCCGAGGAATGCGCGCAGGATGCGCTGGTCGCGGCGCTGGAACACTGGCCGGTTGAAGGCGTGCCGGACAATCCCGCCGCCTGGCTGACCACGTCGGCGAAGCGGCGCGCGCTCGACGTGCTGCGCCATCGCACGCAGGCGGCCCCCAAGCACAGCGAGCTCGCGGTCGAACTCGACACGCAGCATGCGATCCGTGAGGCCGATTTCGCCGCGGCGGTCGATGCCGCGCTCGACGACGACATCGGCGACGACCTGCTCGCGCTGGTCTTCACCGCCTGCCACCCGCTGCTCTCGGCCGAGGCGCGCGCGGCGCTGACCCTGAAGGTCGTCGGCGGCCTGTCGGTGGAGGAGATCGCGCGCGCCTACCTGAAGCCCGCCGCCACCATCGCGCAGCGCATCGTGCGCGCCAAGCGCAGCCTGGCGG
>DONB01000085.1 GCA_003510325.1 Thiobacillus sp.
CCCGGAGCGGCAGCGGAAGCCGGCGTGCCGAGGTCAGCAACGGATAACCCGACTGTCTCAGCGTGGTGCCAGCTTCGCTCTCGAATACGCGGATTTGCCATGCATTCAGGGCGCGCCGCCACTTGCCCTGATTGTCCGTCCTGACGGTTTTCAGCTTCAGGGCGGCATCGGAGCGGACATGTCCGGCCTGCTGCAGCATGTCGGGGCAGGGTTCGCCAATGAAATCGCAGACCGCGCGTATGGCTGACTCCTTGTCGTTCAGTACGTCCTCATAGCGAATCTCGAGGTATTGCCCGGCCGGAAGCTGGCTGCCCTGGGTCCGGCATACATCGACATACTGCTGCCAGTATTGCGCAGCGTAATAGACGTTGTAGGCACTGAAGTCGTGCTGGCGTCCGAACAGCGACAGCGCAACGTCGCGGCCGTCGCGCACCAGATGAATGAATTTGGCGTCCGGCCACCACGCAACCAGCTTGTCGAGATGCAGGGCGTAATAAGGCGTCTTGTCGCCCCAGCGATGCTTGCCCAGGCCGGCGGCATTCTTCTCGAATATTCCGGCAATGACATCGCGGACCGTGACACGTCCCTCGGCCAGGAATTCGTCGGCAAGGCGGTCGACGTCGAATTTCACGCCATGCAGGTCGCCATAGAGAAAGATGGAGTTGAAATTGTGGAGGGTCTGCAGCAGGTGGCGCATCCCCTCGTGCGTGTCGAGGCCGCCGAAAGACTGCTGATTCCGGAACAGAGGAATGATGAAATGCGATTCGCCGGTCGGCATGCATACATCCGGCAGGTCGTCCAGAATGAATTGCAGCATCGTCGTGCCCGAGCGGGGCGCGCCGACAATAAAAACGGGAGGCCGGTTTCGGACGGTCTGGGGATCAGCCATGCTGAAAAGTGAAAACCTTATCGGATTGTCGGGCCGGCCAGGGTCATGTCCATGATCTGGCGCGTAATGTTGGGCCACGCCAGTTCACGGGCCGCATCGTGCGTGGCGGCCTCGAACGACGCCTGTTCGGCAGCGGACATCGACATGAATGTGGAAAGGGCAGCCTGCACCCCGGCCAGATCCCCGGTGGGCGCAAGCAGGCCGATGCGGTATTGGCGGCTGAGCTCGCCGCTTTCCCCGGTATCGGAACAGATCGATACCCTTCCAAACGCGATCGCCTGGGCGAGCACGCCGGATGCGCCGATGAACGCGCCGTAGTATGCCCATACTGCGTCGGCAGCGGCAAAGAAGGATTTTACCGCTTCGTCGGGAATGAACGACTCGTGGTGACGAATATGCAGATGGGCCTTTTGGGTCAATTCGGGCATGTCGAAAGGGTGGGGTTCGTCTTTCACCTTCATGCCGGCGAACAGGAGCACAAGCGGCCTGTCGAGCGTCATGCGGCGGATGGCGTCCGCCAGCGTGTCGATTTCCTTGCGGCGGACAGCTTGCAGGCCGAAGACCAGCAACACCCTGGCATCGTCGGCAATGCCCAGATTGCGTCTGGCGATTGCGCGCTCCTCATTGCTGGCAGGGTCGGGCCAAAGCCCGTGTGCGACATAGTGGCCGACTGCCGGCCAGTTCATGTTGAGCCTGATCCACTCCAGCAGTTTCCTGGAGTGGACGAACATTTCAACGCGGCGCAGCCGGATGCGGTCGAGACGGAAAAGCCGCTGCCAGCGGTGCCTGTTCCAGCTGAAGTTGTGGTGTTCCGTAAAGGCGGTGCGATGGGAGTACAGCCCCAGAAGCGAAGCCAGTCCAAGCGGCCAGGTGCTCTGCTGATTGTCCGACTTGAAATCGGACCAGTAGACCAGATCGTACGTGCCGGGACGAACATGAAGGATCAGCCATGCGAGGCAGAGCAGGATGGGGTTGCCGCTGCATCTGTGCCATAACCACTTCATCGGCCCGGTGAAGGTGTCGGCACGGTCAGCGAGGCAGAGACCGGGGATGGTGGTGGCCTTGTGCGAGGCCGCCTTGGCGGGGAAGGGGTGCAGCAGGGTGACGCTTGCACCATTCAAGGAGAATCCCGCAGCCATCTCCAGCGGAAAGACCGAAAAGTGGCCGAGCCGGTGCATGAACGGTGCAACGACCAGAATTTTTCTGCGTGAGCCGCTGGGCGGGTGACGAGGGTCGATCATGGGTTGGCCTGTTCAGGACAGTTCGCCCAGCAGCGAAGACTTGATGAAAACGGCATCCATTTCGATGAGCCGCGGGAAGTGGCCGCGGTTGTTGGCAAACAGCCCGCTCAGGGAAAAGCCGTGATCGGCCATGAAGCGGATGCTTTCCGATATGTCCGGCGCACCTTCGTAAATGACCTGGAAGCTGACCTCGAGCTGAATGGCCGGGATTTTCTCCAGGGCGTAAGCGGCAGCGTCGAGCACGCGCAGTTCGGTTCCCTGCGTGTCCAGTTTGACGAAGGGTTTCTTGAATTCAAATGCCGCTTCCTGGCTGCGAAACAGGTCATCCAGCGTTTCGACCTTGACGCGAATGGTCTCCTTGATTTTCTGCTGGCCGTGAAATTTGCCGTCAAACTGTCCGGATGGCGCCATCAGGGAACTGAACTCATGCCCGACCATGATGTTGAAGTCGGCGCTGCCGGGAGTGGAGTCGAGTGCGGCTTCATGAATCGTCCAGTGTGGATCGTGGCGAGCTTTCTCGATCAATTTCCGCACGATGTCCGGGATTGGCTCGACGGAGAGGATGTGGCCGCTGAAGCCGATTTCCTTGCGTAGCAGGCGCGCATACTGGCCATTGTTCGCACCGACGTCGAAGACGAAGTCGAACGAAAAGCGTTCGAACAGTCTTCTGAGGTAGTGATGTCCAGCGGTGAGCCCCAGTTCGTCCTCGCGCACGCAAGTGTAGCCCTGTCGGGAAACGAGGCGGTTGAGCAGGTCTATGGCTTGAGTCATGCGAGGGCTCCTGACTGGTTGTTTTTCACGCGTCGCGAGTAACCGATGATGGCGCCAAGTGCATTGGAGGCATTCATGGCTTGCCTGACCCGTCCCTGCCGGCCTGTTGCGAACATGATCGCTGTCCGAAAAGCATGGCGCAGGAATTGCCCGACCAGAAAAGGCGGGACACCGAGGAGTTTTCTCGAATAGTCAGGCATGCGGAACTGGCCCTGGCGCAGGCCGGCCCGGTAATGGAGCTTCAAAAAATAGCTGCGCGTCAGGCGCCATTCCTCCACCGCATGCAGCACGATCATTTCCGGACGGTAGCGGATGCGCGCGCGGCGTTCCAGCAGCGTGCGGAACATGATGGCATCGGAGCCGCCCCCGACCACATTGCCGACGCGATCAAACCGCTTGTCGAAGCGCAATGTCGGGTCGCTCCTGAACAGGCGCATGTCGTAGGCGACGTTGGCCGTCCATATCGGTGTGCTCGCATCCCCGATCCAGAAGGCATCGGCGCCATGGTCGACGGCAGCCAGAAAGCCCAGCAGGTTATCTTCGAGCCAGGCGGGGCGCGGGACGGTGCTGAAGTCCATTTCCACACGCCCGCCGACGCATTCCGCACCTTCGTTCAATATCGCATCGGCGGCGGCGGCGATCAGGCCGGGCAGGGGAATTTCGTCATCGTCGATGTAGACGAGGATGTCGCTGTCGAGCGCTTCGGCGATGCCGCGATTGCGTGCGGCGACGATGCCCTGCACCGGCTCGGTGACCCAGCGCAGGGGCGGGCCCGGCAACTGCGCCAGGTGTGCCAGAACCTCGGCCGTGCTGTCGCTGCTGTTGTTGTTGATTGCCAGGATCTCGAACGGGATCGGGCAGGTTTGCGCCCGCATGGCAGCCACCAGCTTTTCCAGCCGGTCGGCGCGGTTGAACGTGCAAAAAGCGAACGTAAGTTTGGGCATACGGGAACTCAATTACGGTTACGCATGCTGCCCGGTATCGACGGTCCGGTCAGCGGCTCGACTACATCTTCTTCCATCTGCAGGAGACTTGCCAGAAGGTACGGGTCGTGTCTCGGTCAGGTCATAGAAACTAGCCATCGGGCTTGTGCTTTACGCTGTCCCGTTGGCTGATCAGCCAGCTGTGCCAGGATTCGGGCAGCCAAGCGGGCAGCATGTATGCCCAGTCCTTGAACGTGCCGTAGCCCTGCTTCATGACGGCGCGGAAGATTTTTCGTGCGGCGGGCAGGTCCCGCTTCCAGTAGCTGACATAGCCCCGGTGCAATAGCTCGCCAGCCGTGAGCTGGCTGATGCGTTGTTTGCCCAGGTTGCCGATCACGGCCGGATTGGCCTGCAGGAATTTGCGCTGTGCACGCCAGTGATTGAGGGCAATACGGGCTCGGTTGCGGGTGATCTGCTCGCCGCCGTGATGGTGGTAGTAGGCGAGCACGCGCGGTACGCGAATCAGTCGATGCAGGGTGCCGATACGTAGCCATAGATCGTAGTCCATGCACGAGCTCAACTGCTCGTCGAAACAACCGGCCTCGCGGATGATGCGGGTGCGCACCAGCGCTCCGTGAATGGGCCATCGGCATCCGCCAAGCAGCAACTCGATCTTGTTGCTGTTTTCATACTCGGGAGGAATGAAGGGGTCGTCGCGCCCTTTGCCCAAGCCGATATTTTGCCAGCCGCAATAGGCGATGCCGGCATCGGGTTCGGGATCGAGTGCGGTCGTCATGGCCTGAAGAAACTCGGGGTGCCAGGTATCGTCGGAGTCCAGGAAGGCGGTATAAGCGCCGCGTGCCTCCTGCAGGGCGCGATTGCGTGCGGCGGCCGCCCCCGCATTGGCTTGCCGGTAAATGCGTATTCGGGGCTCCGATTGGGCAAGCGACTGCAGCACCTGCCATGAATTATCGGTGGAACCGTCGTCGACGATGATCAGTTCCCAGGCGGCAAGCGTCTGGGCTTGCACGCTCCCAACGCTGGCAGGCAGATGAGCCGCTGCGTTATGGCAAGGCATGACGACGGAGATGGTCGGGTGCATTGTTGATTTAAGCCTTATTCAATCGCCTGATCGCATGACCTGCAAGGTCGCGCCATCGCACATCATGGCGGCCAAGGCAGAGTTTACGTGCGAAGCTGCCCAGCGTGTCGGTGTTGAACACGGTCAGGCGCCGCAATAAATATGGCGTGTTGTCGCGCAGTGCCCAGCCTGTTCGTGTCGTGCAGGCCGCAGTGTAGCCGGATTGTCTGACTGCTTCGGCACAGCGTTCATCCCAGGCGCCATAGGGGTAGGCGAAACTGCCGACGGTATTGCCCAGTACGTCTTCCAGCATGGCTTTGGAGTCCGCCAGTTCATGCAGCAGGCGCGTTTCGTCGACCTCGGTCAGGCGTACATGGGTGGCCGTGTGCGAACCAATCTCCATGCCGTTTGCCTGCATGTCGCGCAGCTCGGTTGCATTGAGCAGTCGTCCACCCGGGCGTCCGTCTGCAGGCCATTTGGGAGGCTGTCCGATCGAACCGGTCACGATGAACCAGCTGGCGCGCATGCCGCGCTTCTGGAGTTCTTCACAGGCTGCCAGGTTGTCGACATAACCGTCGTCAAAGGTAATGACGGCAGTGCGTCCGGTCCATGTCTTGGCGGGACAGGAAACCAGTTCACCCATGGTCGGTATTGCGTAACCTTCGGCTGCGAGGAAGTCGAGCTGGTTGCGGAACTGCTGCATGGTGACCGTCCATGGCCACGCCGGGCTGCCTGCGTCCGAGGCGACGGCGTGATACATGAGCATCACCGGGCCATGCTGGCCGGCGTCCCGGTGCAGCCATGTCGAAAGCGGGTCAATCATGCTGACGGGACGGGCGGCCGGGACTGGCATGCCGGATTCCGAATGCCAGTCCATTCCCGAATGGCGCGGCGCAAGCGGTCACGATCCGTCCGGGCGACACCGGGCCCGCATCGCGGCAGATCTGTGGGTGCGTCGTGTCGGCTGGCCGGAAGCAAGGCGTGGGTGCCATCGCGAACCTTTCCCGTGGGCCGGGGGCTGAGCATGAAAAATGTGGCATCGTTAAAAATTGTCGAAAAAACCCGTTTGAACGCAGGCTTCATTTTTATCCGTCATGATTTTCTTGTAAGGAGGCACACGCCATCTACCGTATCGAACCATTGCTCGTTCCAGCCCGGGTCTTCGGCCATCCATTGCCTGATCATGTTCGATTCCATCGAACGGTGTGCATCATCCACAAATACCAGGGCATTGTGCGACAGACGTTGCCGCAGGACGGGAAATGCGGGGTAGCGGGCGGCCTGTGAGATGCCCTGGCTCTGTGGGGGGCCGTCCACGAGAAGAAGATCGATTGCGCCCAGTTTGTCCAGCTCGCTTTGGGGGATGTCGTACCAATTGAACGCCTGATTCCCTAGCGAAAGTGCTTTCAGCGGGGCATCGACCACGGTCACGACATCATCCAGCCCGAGAAATTCGACGTATCTGCGAGTCTGGCTGGCCCAGCCAGGGTCATGGTCGACCGAGAGTACGTGGCCTTGCCCCCCTCTTTTAACGATCTGTCCAAGAATCAGGGTCGAGACGCCGGATCCCAGCTCCAGGATCGTTCCGGGTCTTCGGGTCAGCACCTCGCGCGCCAGCAGGGCGGCGGAGTCGCCCGTCAGCGCCCAGCCCCCACCCATGGGCAGCGGCAAGTCCTGCGTATACGGGCCGAGCCGGACGAGCCCGTGTATGTCTCCGACATCCCGACGCACTCTTTCCAGGCGTTTCCTCAGCGTATGCGTGCGGTTGTCCATCAGGTCGGTGGATGACTGTTTCGCATTGTGCACCAGTGCGCCGATAACTGCGCAAATGGCCAGAGCCGGCCAGATTGCGGAAAACGTGGTGAACCCGAGGCTGGCGCCGAGGGCCGTGATTCCGCCGCCAGCCAGGCCTGCAGCCGAGCCCAGCGCCAGGCTTTTGACTATATGCTTTTCCATCTGATTTCCCTTTGCGACACGACTCATAAAGTGATGCTGAAAGCCGGAATGGTCCGCATGATCGAAATTGTTATGGGCTCGGCGGGTCCGGTTCAAATTCCTGCCGTTTCCCTCCAGGTCAAGAAAGCCACAATATTGTTGATCCGGGTGGAGTGATCCTGCTTGCGCGTGATGTGCTCCTCAAAAAGTCTTTCCAGCGCGGGTACGTTAAACCAGTCAGCCGCACACGGATTGTCGAGCAACTGAGTGCGGAACCACTCAGGGTCTGTGCGTCGAATGCTTTCATCGTGGTGGACGTAGTGGTTGCGGNNCGAGCCGAGCCACCCGCCAGAAGCCGATACGAGCAGGCCATCCAGCAAGCGCCGTATTTTTCTTTGTCTCCATTGCATGCCTGTGGGCAAAAGAACGCCAGGGGTGTTCATCGCAGATGCCGGGTTGACTCCGTGGGCATCCGCATAGGTAACCGGCCTGCGGGTCTTGTTTTCGGGTACCGCAGCCAGCCGGGGGGCATGACGGACCAGCATGCGTCGGTAGGCGCGCTGTTCCTGCCTGTGAACAAGCGGCAGGGACAGGAAGGTGTCCAGCACATCTGTATCCAGGAAGGGATTTTCGACGCGGTAGCGGGAACTGAGCAGGCGACCGAAATAGGAAATGTAGCGTGATTGCCGGTGATGAAGCTCCACGACCAGAGCTTTCTCATCCAGGGTTTCGGCTGCGGCCTCATCCAGCGCTGCCTGCATCAGGGCGCGGGTACTTCCCTTGATCGCCTGATAGCGTTCCGGCAGCATGACCTGGGCCAGGAGGTCTTCGGAAAAACCCTTGCTCTGATATTTCTTGCGCCACACGGCGTCCAGTTGGCTTTCCGGATTACGGGTGTCCTCCAGGCCCAGCAAGTGTCCGCCCGAAAGCGCGTCACCGAGATAACCCATGAGCATGGTCTGACCGGGGTGTCCCGCCTCGATGAGGCGGTATATGGGCAACGCCTCGATGGACACTTCGCCGTCGCACAGCATTTGAACGGGTTCCAGGTAGCGGCGGAAAAAGTCTTCCGGGATGGGCAGGCGGCTGAAGCGCGCACCCAGCGTGCGGGCGATGCGACGGCCATACCGCACATCGTAGCAATGGCGATGACCAAACGAGCATGTGGTGGCATTCGCTGCCACAGCGGGCGGGATGAATGCGGCAACCGATCGCGCATCCAGCCCGCCGGACAGGGGCAGCAGAAGGGGGGCGTCGCCACAGCGCGCCCGCACCGCACATGAAAGCGCATCGCCCAGCCGGTCTGCCCAGTTGTCGAGGCCGTCATCATGGCCGGGTTTGATGCTGGGCGCCCAATAGCGCTCGAACGAGAGGCCCGTGCGGTCGATACGGGCGATTGTCGCTGGAGGCAGTACGCGTACATCGCGAATCAGCGACCGGGTGTCGATCAAATGGCTGGTGATGAGAAATTGTTCAACGGCCATCCCGTCGATTTCACGGGGAGCCCGGGGATGGCCCAGCAGCGCCCGCAGTTCCGTGGACAGAAGCGTGGTGTCCCCCGAGTTCCATGCGTAGATTTTCTTCGTCGCCAGTCGATCCGTCACGGCCATCAGCGTTTCAGTCTGCGGCTGCCAGACGAGAATACCGAACGAGCCCCCCAGGCGGGTAAGCGCAGGGGGGCCATCGCGCAGAAAACCTTGCAGGAGCGACGCGGCGGGAATGTCCTGGCCACCAAGCCAGGCACGCCCGAGCAGGATCAGGGTACAGCCGCTGGCCGGATCCCGGGCGACGGCTGGCGCGGTCCAGGTCGCAGTTCGCATCCGCAGGGCAAGCGGAGCTGTATCAATGGCATTCCGATCCGTGTCTTCCAGGGACACGAGCTGCCGGGCCATGTCATCGACATGAGCCCGTGCGGAGGGATCGGGCGAGAAAACGCAGGCCAGGCCGACTTCCATATTCAGTGTTTCATTCTTCGTTGCGGGAAGGGGAGAGGCGCGCTTGTTCCGGAGCACGCCGTGTCGCCGGCTGTTTGCGGGTCGGCGAGCAGCTTCGCATATTCATTGCGGACCTTGTTGACGCAGAAGGCGTAAAGGAAGGAATCCAGCCGGGNNACATGCGAAAACGAATCGGATGGCCCGTCAGCTTCGACCAGCCGTAACTGATGGACCAGAGCCACGGATGCCTGTCCCGATCACTGAATATGCGGTTGGGTTTTTTCCAGTAAACCCAGTTGTTGAAGCGTTGCGCGAGTGGGATCAGGCAAATTCCCAGGCGGCCGAGCAGATGGTGTGCGACAAGATGATGGAGAAACTCGGCGCGAAGGGCCGGCGTGACAGGAATGTTGGGGGTGGGCAAGTGCACGATGGAGGCGAGCTTGACCTGACCGAACATGTCCCGGGGCACACCCGCTTCCTCGGCGATGCGCCGGGGGACGGGACGGTCATAGCCGCCTCCGAGACGGTAGGGATTCATGGATACGCTATCGGTGATGTCCAGAATGTCCTTGCGGTTTCGTGCGCCGATGAAAGGGACCGCCACTTGCACGATGCCGGAACTGAGTCGAACCTCTCCCAGGCCGTGCCCGGCCTGATCCCAGCGTATCAGTTCGTCATTAAAGGTGGGCAGCCGGGCTTTTCCGATCGCCTCGGAGGTATACCAGATTTCCCCAAGATTTCCGGTCAGCAACAGGGTGGGTTGAGTGACGTATGCGTGAATATGGTGGAGGTTGAGATCGGAGTTGTTGTCCAGACCCGCCCAGTAATAGTGTTCCCGGTCGAGTTTTTCGCGGAATCGCAAGCGATCGATGCGGATGCAGTCAAGCCCAAGGGCCTCACAGATGGGCGTGCCATCGTCGCTGGGCTGTGCGAGTGCCTTGCCAAGATAAAACGACCGCCGCTCCTTCGATTGCGGGCTCGTAAATACCTTGTCGATGCCATAGGGGGCGGCGAGCGCATTGACCGCAGTCGAGTCGTATCCCTTGGATTGCGTCGAGAACACGTGCATGGGCTTTTGGCGCACCGGGTGCCGCGCATTGGCAAAGAGCGCGCCAATGCGGTTTCTCATAAATTCGCGGTATCCCCCAAACTGCTGGAAGCCTGGGGGGAACGGTTTGTCCACCCGGCTGATGCCCGCGGCGCCGATCTGGATGTTGCCATGCATGACCCGTGTGACATGCCCCTTGCATGTCGGGATGTCGGTTCTGTATTTCCGGATGCCGTCCAGGATGGACATGTTGATATGGCTGTAGTCTTCGCATGGGGTTTGCAGCTCGTCGTCCAGCGTGGCCAGCAGAAGGGGCAGCGAGTTGGAAATGCAAAATTGCCCGATGTCTTCGTTGTGATAGAGAAAATCGGTGGTGGCGGTGCAACTGACGAACGTGGCGGAACCGTCGGTCAAGCAACCCCCGCTCCCGAAAACGGTGTCGGAATCCTGTATGCGGCCTTTTTCAAAGTCGCCGGCCCACGTCCCTTCCACGAAGAAATGAGGGTGGGTTTCTACAAAACGGCCATGGATTACCCGAATGGCCGCTGTTGCAGAAGGGGACGAGACTTGGGCTACCCAGGCGAGCGGCGAGAGGTCGGACGACAGCTGATATGAAAACCTCATGCCTGGCCCCCGGGGGTCTTGTCGCGGGCCCGGGGGAGTGCCGGAGTCGGCTGGATCCGCTGTTGCAGCGCCATCAAAAAGAGCGCGGGCGGCAAAAAGGCCGCAATCTGGTCGGCTGGCCGGATCGTCCCCGAGAGCATGTCATCGTAATGCGCCCGGACCTTGCGCAGATCGAGTGGCGGGGCAAGCATGTCAAGCGCCCCCTCCAGCGCCCTGAAAGTTCCGGCCTGACCGGTGATCATGTCCTGGAACAGGAAATTCGAACTGTTCTGGTGGACGCGTTTCGCCAGCCCGGGAAAGCGTGCCAGCATTTTTTTGAGGCGCCATTGGAGGGCAGCCCGGATCGGGGCGTGCGACAGAGGGAGTCCCGTCTTGCCATAGGGAATGGCTGCGACCGAAGGAAGGTGGTCGCGGATCATGTGCTTGTAGAGCACTTTTCCAGTCAAGTGCTCATAGGGAATGCGCGTGGCGAAATCGACGACGTCCCGATCCAGAAAGGGCGTGATCGCCTTGCGGTCATATTCCAGGCTTTGTGCGACGGTGGCCGTGTGACGTCGCTGTCGGTGGAGAAACTCGCTGCGGTTGAGCGCGAAGAAGGGACGCTGGGACTTCAGGGGGGACAGCGTGGTGCGGACGATCTCCTGCAGCCTGTCATAGGCCTCGTCTGCCGCCGCCTCCTGGAACAGGGTGCGGGTCGCCGCCAGAGGCAAATATTCCAGATTGCACTTGATGAAAGCCTGGAGCAGCGTGTCCAGCGGCTGTGGGTCGTCCCCACACAGGCGCCGGTACGCTCCGACGAACGCACCCTCGCCCAGAACAAGGTCGCCGAACATGCCGCTGAGTGCCACATGACCACGGGTGTCGCCGAGGCTGGGATGAAGATGCGAGAAGCGGGGCCCCCAGTTCAGTTCGGCGCTCCATTCCGCATCGAAAAACCACGCGGCGTCCCTGATATGCCGCGTCACGAAGTCGTCTGGGGTGGGGATGGCGACATGGCGATAGCCGAGTTTCCTCGCGATGGCACGGCCATAGCGAACGTCGCGGCTGCTGGCCTGGCCGTAACTGTATGCCAGAACCTCGCCCGAATAATCGCTGCTGGCGAGCAGTCCGGCCATGGTGCGCGAATCCAGTCCGCCGCTGATTGGAAGGAGGATCTTGTTTACCCCGCGCATTCTTCGTGCGAGCGCGCGCTTGAGGTGCTCATGGAGGGCCTCGCCCAGTTCGGCCTCGGTTCCGTGCCATGGCTCCGGCTCGCCATAAGGATAGGCCCAGTAAGAATCGAGCGTCAGCTCGTCCGGCTCTGCGCGATACCGGATCTGGCGGGCATTGGGCAGGCACCTGACGTCTCTCAGCAGCGTCAGATCGCCCAGGTGAAAGCCGAAGCCCAGCATGCTGGCCAGGGCGGCCGGATCGATCTCGATGCGATCGAGATGGGGCGCGAGCGACTTGGTTTCGCAGGACAGGTGCAGTGCGCCAGGACGCTTCAGGAGGTAGTGGCGGTTGGCGCCGAAACGGTCTCCGATATGGTGCAGTACCCGTGCATGCCGGTCCCACACCACGATATCGTAACGGCCATTGAGATGCATGAGGCCCCCCGGCCCGCGCTCGACAAAGGTGTCGAGCAGTGTCCGGGCAAGCACCCGGCTATCATCGATGTGCACCCAGCGGTCTTCGTACATGTTTCCGTAATAGGCAAGAACGTAGTGCTCGCTCTTCAGGATTCGCGGCGCCCGGCACACTTCCGGATGATAGGCGCAGGCGATATGGAACCCGGGTTCCGAGTGCTGCTCGAGGACATGCTCAGGATGATGCCGGAGCAGCTCCAGTCCATGCTGCCACTTCGGGCCCACGCTCGGATCGGCTGGATTGAATACGGAACAGAGGAGGCCGGGCAACGTTATCTCCTTNNTTCAAGGCTGTCACAAAAAAAGCGGGCGGCAGCATTGCACTGGCCTGCTCCGTGGTCTTGACCCTGCCGTCCAGCAAATCCGCCATGCGCTGAGCGGCCGCTCCATCAAGAAGCGGAGGCGTCAGGCTCGCGAGTACGGATGTGTGCTGCCTGAAGTAGTCGGCTTGGGCCAAAATGCCGCTACGGAAGTCGAAGAATTCATTTCGGCGGGCCAGCCAGCTTTGCATCCAGGGGGCATGCTTCATCAAACGATCTGCGCGCCACTTGATCGCCCGCCGTAGCGGCGCGTCCCCGAGCGGCAGGCCCGTATTTGCATACGGAATGGCCGCGACATCGGGCAGATGATCGCGGATCATGTGCTTGTAGAG